>NZ_JAHHPQ010000566.1:0-1445 GCF_024606245.1 Endozoicomonas sp. SESOKO2 | reverse complement strand
CGTGCTCTTGCCACTGCCAGCGTTTCATCAGGGTCTGTTCACTGTCAGAAGGTCCAAGGGACATCACCGAAGCCTGTCCCGAAGCCTTTGCCATTCTGGCAGAAAAGTAACTTTTCCCAGTGCCGGTTTCCCCCTGCAGGAATATAACGGGAGAGTCCGCCAACCGGTCATGGAGTCGGGATAATCGACGGCTTTCACGATCCTTTTGGTTCATCTCGCCGTGATAAAGATCGTGAGCCAGTGCTGACAAGGGTTGATCGGCAGAACCCTGCCATTCCAGTGATTCAGACAGTCGTTTTTCTATGTGTTCAATAGCTGCTGTGTCAGAATTTGCTGTTCTGGCTATGTGAAAACAGTCGGTGGCCAGAGCGTGAATAGCATCGTATCGGGTCTGCCCTGGTGGCAAAGCCAGCTGCCAGCCGGAAGCCAGCGCATCTTGCAAACGTTTAATCTGTCTTGATGGCCTGATGCCAAAGCGTTGATATAGCTCTGTTTCCGACGGATCAACTGCCAACTGGTACGCCATTGCCTCTCGATGTTGTTCAGGCACAAGAGCCACGATCAGGGCACAGAGCCTGTTCATGACTTCTTTTCCACCCTGCCATGGGAATGGATGTTCGTAGAACAGTTGTAATCCTTCAGAGTTTCGGCCCTTAAGTACTGTTGGGTCAAACGCTCTGGCCAGTGGCCATAGGTTCTTATCCACAAACGCTCTATCCAACCTCGGGGCACTGTTGATGATGGCAGTTAACTGATCCGTGTCTACCAAGGCGGTTTGATCCTCATCCGGCTTATTAGTAGCATCCGGCAGTAACTGCCAACAGGCTACTTTCATAAAGTTACGTACTGTCGGATTCTGGCGGGTGCCATGGGTGACAACGCTATTGATGGCCTTGCGCCAATGGCGGGGCAGGAGCTGTGGGGACTGGTCAACCCGCTGCGCGCGCCGGGCAGCCATTATCAGGTTATTCAACAACCCTTCGGTCAGTTCAGGCAGAGGGTTACAAAGGTGGGGAGGCACGGTTTTAAACGCTTCGTAAAGTTGGTGAAGTGCTTGTTCAGGTAGCTCAGCCCGGGAGATATGATGCCTGCCCCCATTGATATCCCAGATATCGACCTCAGGACACGGTTTCCCTGCGGCGATCATCGAACTGAATACTGAAGATGTGCTTTTCGAAGACTCAGGCCAGAGTAGGGTGACATGAGCTTGTGGGTAGGCTTGTAATTGGCCATTAACCAACAGAGGTTGCCCGACAGCCAGGGGTTCCAGAAGTTGTTGAAGTGTAGGATGACTCTCTAGTCCCCGCAATACCACTGGCTTGCCAGCGGCTAATGCCTCCTGCAACTCACTCTGACGCCGACCAAAATGCGCCTTTTGTTCCGAGGTGACATGGATATTATCAAATAGCTGACTGAGGCTGGTCTGTTCATTGACCTGAATCACC
>NZ_JAHHPQ010000565.1:0-1161 GCF_024606245.1 Endozoicomonas sp. SESOKO2 | reverse complement strand
TTTGGATCAGGTGGAGAAGTCACTGGCAGAAGGAGTCAATGTCAATGCCGTTATGGATGATGGTTTTAATATCTTGATGGCGGCATCCATTAACGGTCACAAGGGCGTTGTCGAACGCCTGATCAACGCCGGAGCAAATATCAACGCCGCCTGTTCGAGTGGTGCCACCGCATTGCTCATGGCTGCCCAGGAAAATAACACCGACTGCGTAAAAATCCTGATCGAGGCCGGGGCGGATCCCAATGCCCGAAATTCGGATGGCGCCACCGCGCTGTCCATCGCAGCCGAGATGGGCAATACCGACTGCGTGAAAGTCCTGATCGAAGCCAGGGCCGATCCAAACACTCCCTTGTCGGATGGCGCCACCCCGCTGTTCATCGCTGCTGCGAAAGGCAATACTGACTGCGTGAAAACCCTGATCGAAGCCAAAGCGGATCCCAACGCCCGGACTAATGATGACGTCACCCCGCTGTTCATCGCCGCCCGGGAAAATAAAATCGACTGCGTGAAACTCCTGATCGAAGCCGGGGCGGATATCAACGCCACTCTGCCCAATGGTGCCACCGCGCTTTTCGTTGCTGCCCGGAATGGCAATATCAGCATCATGAAGCTCCTGATCGAAGCCAAGGCAGATATCAACGTCCGAACTCAGAGTGGCAGAACTTCTCTCTTCATGGCTGTCCTGGAAAATAACACCGACTGTTTGAAAATCCTGATTGAGGCCGGGGCAGATGTAAACGCCGCCTTGGCGAATGGCACCACCACGCTCTTGATCTCAGCTGAGATGGGCAATACCGACTGCGTGAAAGTCTTGATTGAAGCCAATGCGGATCTCAACGCCCGGAATTCGAATGGCGTCAGCTCGCTCTATATCGCGGTCCAGAAGGGCCATACCGAAATCGTGAAGGCCCTGATCAAAGCCAAGGCGGATCTCAACGCCGCTTTGCCGAATGGCGTCACCCCACTATTAACCGCTGCCTGGGAAAATAACACCGACTGCCTGCAAGCCCTGATCGAAGCCAAAGCAGATCTCAACGCCATCTTGCCGAATGGCGCCACCGCGCTGCTCGTCGCTGCTGCAAAAGGCAATACCAACTGCGTGAAAGTCCTGATCAACGCCGGGGCTGATCTCAACGCCGCCTTGTCGGATGGCACCACCCC
>NZ_JAHHPQ010000564.1:0-1867 GCF_024606245.1 Endozoicomonas sp. SESOKO2 | reverse complement strand
TAAGCAATACATCGAACAGCAGGATAGACCGCATTAGGAGTCCTATCGGACTCCGGGCTATCCTTCCCAGCACTAGAAGTACTGGGCTTGACGCTCTTTCCGGTCAGGTTTTAGTCTGGTGTTAATCATCACAGTTTCCAGACACCAAAAAATGAGAAAGGCCACCCGAAGGCAGCCTTTCTGTTTAGCTCACTGTATAAAAACAGGCGTCAGCCTATTGTTACACCTCGCCGAAGTTAAGAGCTTCAGACAGAGCCGCTTCAACTTCAGAAGCAGAGACCTTGCTTGGTACTTCAAACTCAGGCTCTTCGCGACCCTTACGACGTTCTTCGTGATAGGTCAGACCTGTACCCGCAGGAATCAGGCGACCGACGACCACGTTTTCCTTCAGTCCACGCAGGTAGTCACGCTTACCGGTCACTGCTGCTTCGGTCAGTACTCTTGTAGTTTCCTGGAAGGAAGCCGCAGAGATGAAGGACTCGGTCGCCAAAGATGCCTTGGTGATACCCAGCAGTACCCTGTCGTATTTGGCAGGGATCTGATCCTTGTCACCCAGCTTCTCGTTCTCTTCCAGAACGGACGTCAACTCTAGCTGATCACCACGGATCAGCGAAGAATCACCCGTGTCAGTGACTTCAACCTTACGCAGCATCTGACGCAGAATGGTTTCGATGTGCTTATCGTTAATCTTAACGCCCTGCAGACGGTATACGTCCTGGATTTCGTTAACGATGTAACGGGCCAGCTCACCGACACCCAGCAGACGCAGAATGTCGTGGGGGTTGGTAGGACCGTCAGAGATAACTTCACCCTTGGTCACCTGTTCACCTTCGAACACGTTCAGGTGACGCCACTTGGGAATCAGCTCTTCATACGGATCGCTGCCGTCGTTCGGAGTGATGACCAGACGCTTCTTACCTTTGGTCTCTTTACCAAAGCCGATGGTACCGGTGATTTCCGCAAGAATAGAGTGTTCTTTTGGCTTACGGGCTTCAAACAGGTCGGCCACTCGTGGCAGACCACCGGTGATGTCCTTGTTACCGCCGGACTGCTGTGGAATACGGGCAACAACGTCACCGATTTCTACCGTCGTGCCATCGGCCAGGTTCACCAGAGCGTTTGCAGGCAGGAAGTACTGAGCTGCTACGTCAGTGTTAGGCAGCTTCAGCTCCTTGCCATTGGCATCCAGCAGCTGGATAGCAGGACGAATATCCTTACCGGCAGAAGGACGATCCTTCGGATCCAGAACTTCGATGTTGGACAGACCGGTCAGTTCATCCGTCTGAGTCTTGACGGTAATGCCCTCTTCCATGCCCAGGAACTTAACGGTACCGGACAGTTCGGTCACAATGGGGTGAGTGTGCGGATCCCACTTGGCAACTATCTGACCGGCTTCTACATCAACACCGTCCTTAACAGACAGAACCGCACCGTATGGTAGCTTGTAACGCTCACGCTCACGACCGAATTCATCAGCAATGGCCAGCTGACCGGAACGGCTCACTGCCACCAAAGCACCGTCTTTACGTTCAACGTGCTTCAAGTTCAGCAGACGGGCAGTACCCTTGTTCTTAACAGAGATGTTGTCCTGTGCAGAAGCACGGGATGCAGCACCACCGATGTGGAAGGTACGCATGGTCAGCTGAGTACCGGGCTCACCGATGGACTGGGCAGCGATAACGCCGACTGCTTCACCTTTGTTAACGAGATGTCCACGACCCAGGTCACGACCGTAACATTTGGAGCAGATGCCGTAGCGGGTTTCACAGGTAATTGGAGAACGAACCTTGACTTCGTCAACGTTCATCAGCTCCAGACGCTTAACCCAGGCTTCGTCGATGAGGGTGCCGGCGGGCACAGCGATTTC
>NZ_JAHHPQ010000563.1:0-28147 GCF_024606245.1 Endozoicomonas sp. SESOKO2 | reverse complement strand
CAGGGCTGAATACGGCAACGTAGATCTGGTCTTTTTGTATCAGGATGTCCTGCTGACTGTTGGCCGTGTCAAAGTCATTGATGGTCATTGCCTCTCTACCATTGTTGCCAAAAGAGGCGACGGGGGTTAGTTGTTGACTGTCGTACTGTCTGATAAACAGAGGATAGGGCACATCGTCATCACTTTTGCCTGTTACATAGAGGCGTTCGCCATCTGGGGAGAGCTTTAGATTGAGTCCTTGTTGCTCATCATATTGGCCAAAGTTTGCAGAATACTTTTCAGAAAAAAAGAATTTTCGTTGGTGATAGCGGCCAACAAATAAGTTGTTATTGATTTTCCCTGTTAAATACATGGCACCCTGATGATGAGCAATATCATTAATTTGAATATTCTCTGGAAATACGTTTTTAATGACACTGAATCGTGCCCGGTATCTTTGGATATCACTCAACGGGAACTCGAACAGCGTCGCTTTTCCTGACTTTGACATTGCAACAATATTGAGGGAAGAGCCGAGCTGAGAGCCTTCGGTTTCGTAAACAACCTGCCCTGTCAGAGACTGGTAAGAAGCCAGCATTCCGGAGTGTTTGGTAGAGGTTGTATAGGTCACAATGCCGCACAGACCAAATTGTTTATCCAGTTCACGGCCTTTGTAGCGAGCCAGAATAATTTCTTTAGAAAACGATTCAGGTTGAATGACGACGTATACCTGCTGGTTTGCCGGGTCATACGCTTGAAACAGGGGCGTGCCTTCTGGTGGCGGGCAGTTAGCTGGCAGGCTGGGCGAATGGGTTTCATAGGGCTGCATAGCTGACGGAGTTTTATCCTCGCTGCAATCAAACCCCCCTTTTGTGCAGTCAATCCCAGCCAGTAATGTTTGTGGTTTGGAGAAAACGTTTAGAAACGGTAAAGAGCCATCCCGACTGTTCCAGACAGTACGATCAAAAGAGGTGGCATTTGAAGCACCACCGGGATCCGCAAACTCATTCAGGGCCGACGGGAACTGATTGTTTGTCTGTTTGGTACCATTTATTCGGGCAAGTTCACGGTAGGGAGTATTAATGCCCTTGAGCATCGGCAGCTGTGATGCATCACCGGCATTCCAGAGCGTGCTGTCTAACAGGGTTACGTTTGATTTGAGGGTACTTTTCGATAGTCTTATGATACCTATATTACGCCCACTACCTCTCTCACTGGTCCATTGATACTTTGTGAAAGTATCCAGGTTATGCTCAATGGCACCTGCCTTCCAAACTCTGCCAGCTACCCCGCTTACGTAGCAGTGGCTGTCCCGGGCTTCAACCGAACCTGTATTGACATTGTTGTACACTGAGGTTGAAAGAGTGGCAGCTCCGGTAATAGCCCCTAAGTGACCGCCAGCATCTTTCGTCATGATTGCTCCGACATTCAGGTTGTCCCGAATGCCTGAACCTTCAGCTTCTCCGGTAATCCCTCCGGCAGATGACTGAAAGTCGTGAGTAGTGACCGTTCCGGCATTAACATTTTGAACAACAGTAGTGTTGACTACATCCCCTGCTATTCCTCCTCCATAGGTACGCCAATCCCTTGTAAAAATGCTACCCGTATTGAGATTTTTGCTGACCAGGCTTTGCCTGGAGGCATGCCCCACTATTCCGCCACTGCTTCCACCTAGCCTACAGAAGGCTCTGGAGTAATCCGAGGCAATTTTTCCGGTGTTGAGGTTATATAATGCCTTCGCAGCTTCTGCTTTTCCTACAACGCCCCCGGAATATTCGGTAAAGCCAACATTAACTTCACCGGTATTAAGATTGTTGTTAGCAATGCTGTCGCTTTTCAGGGTTCCGACGATGCCACCGGCGGGCGAGGAATGTAAATTTCTGGAGACTATTTTTCCTGTATTCAGATCATTTGACAGGGAAGATATCTGATCGCCCAATCCTGCAATGCCGCCTGTGCTGGCGGATCCGGTTGTGAAAACGGTGCCGGTGTTCACACTATCATGTATGACGCTATCAGAAACACTGCCCGCTATACCTCCGGCATGACTGCGAAAACCGGTTGTTTTGATGGTTCCGGCATAATTGACCACCTCTTCAATCCTGCTGCGTTTTAACATGCCCACAAGTGCACCGGCCGGGCTTGTATTTCCGTAGCTGGTGACTTTTGGCTGTTTAAACAGGATCTGCCTGATAGTGCTGTTCTGTAAGGACCCGAACAGGCCTGAGGGAGTATTATCTGATAACGTTGAAACTTCGAGGCCGGAAATAACGTGGCCGTTGCCAAGCAGAATGACAGAGAACGGATTGGAGGTATTGCCGACGGGTTTCCAGGGAATGAATCGGCTCAGTTCAATATCACTCATTAACCGATAGCGACCTTCCACCGGATGGTCGGCATTCAGATATTGATTGAAATTATTATTATCTAACCCAATAGTACTGGCCCAATTGTTCCAGTTTGGAAAACATACGACAAGTGACAGTATCAATGCAGGTGGCTTTTTGTTGATAATCAGGCTTTGCCGATTTTGGTCTTTTATCAGGTTTTTATTCATTGAGGCATTACTGCAAATGATAATAAATACTCGTATTACCATCCGTATGTATAGACCACAATGAGTCATCATGCAGATGACCGTTGAAAAACTTCAATCCGAGCCTTCAGTAACAGCAAAGATTGCCAGAAAAAGCCAGCCCAGCATTAATGAGACGCCACCCAGAGGAGTGATCGCACCCAACCAGCTGATTTCTGTGAGGGCAAGAATATAAAGACTGCCGGAAAAGAGGATGATACCTGCCAGAAAGAGTCTGGCGCACCATTTCAGTTTTCCGGAATCTTTGAAGTGGATGGCTAGAACGGCTACCAGAATCAGAGCCAGACTGTGGTAGAACTGGTAATCAGTCGCTGTTGCCCATACTTCTATATAACGTTCGGAAAGTTGCGTTTTCAGGGCATGAGCACCAAATGCGCCCAGAGCCACAGAGATTAGACCGCAGAGGGCGCCGGACAACAGGTAGCGTCGAGTCATTTTTTGTCCGTAACTTTTGAAGGCAACAGATCAACAACACTGCCCGCTGCGAGTCTCAATCCTTCCTGAAAGTACAGAGAGCTTTTTTCATGATCATCCATGTGAGCCAAAAGACGTCCCAGCTCGTTATAGGTATCGATCCGTTTACTCAGTCTCAGGCTGGCTTCAAAGTACTCCCTGGCTTTACCCCAGAGTTCATTACGGAGAGACAGGCGACCCAGAGTGAGTAGAAGATCGGCGTCGTTGGGTCTTTCATTGAGCATGGTTTCGGCAAAATGCAGCTGCTTACTCACATCCTTGCCCTTGATTTTTCCATAAAGCAGAGCCATGTCACCGCTGTAGTGTTTCTTCAGATTGTCCCTAAGCAGAACTTCTGCTTTCTCTTCTGCTCCCAGATCCGTCAGGCACTTTCCATACCGGTAAATCATGGCGGAATTATGCTTCTGGTTGGACGACAGACTGTTCCAGATTTGGGTTGCAGGTTTTATTTTCTGATCCAAAGAGGTAAAACTTCGTCCATTATTAAAGGCCTGATTGAATAGAGCTTCAAAGCACTGAAGCTCAATGGTCCGATACTCTTCATCGGAAACGACTTTTTGCTTTTTCAGCTTGGGTAAAAGAGCCGCGAGAGATTGCCAGTCATTGAGGCGGGTATAGGTCTGTTTCAGCATTTTCAGAACATAGGCATGTCGTGGGACTTGCTTGTGCAGCTTGGTCAGGGTGGCCAGTGCCTGCTCCAGTTGACCTGATGAGAGCTGAAGCTGAGCTTGGGTAATGCCAATAGCCAACTCTGCACCGGGCTCCTTGTGATCGGCCTGACGGAGGTATTCGGCAGAGGCTTCAAGGTCACCGTTTTCATGAGCTGCACGAGCTGCGGCAAGATAATTCAGTAAAGGTGAGGAGCCATAGTCAGCAGCCTGCGAAAGCAGTCGCTCAGCTTTCTTCCAATGCCCCTGAGTGAACTCGACAAAGCCCCGGGTTGTCAGTTTACGGGCTCGTCTTTCTTTGGCACTGGACGTCATTGGATAGATAAAACCTGTGACGTCGAAAATGAGCCTCAGGATGATCCAGACCAGCCAGAATGCACCTATGGCAAGCCCAATCAACAGAAAAAGTCCCCACAATGTGCTTTCGAACGTTGTCTTGTTGTACGAGATAAGCACATAGCCGCTGTCATGGATCATGACGTTTGCCAAGCCAAAAGTAATGCCCAGAATCGCCAGGAAGATGATAAAACCCTTCATGTTTCTGGCTCCTCTGAAGAGTCAGCAGGTGCTTGCGGGGGCTGAGAATATTCTGACTGGTTTTCAGTGGCTGTCTGATCAATCCCTTCAGGTGTTTTTTCGATTGAGCTGTTCTGAACAGTCTGTGCACTCTCTGAGGATTCAGTTTGCCCCGAGGTGTTTTTTTCATTCTGCGGGGTCTCAGTTATCAGGCTGGATTTCAGCAAGTTCAAAGCACGGCTGATATTGACGGTGACAGGTTTTACGGTGACTTTGTCCAGAGCCTTCAGCTCGTCCAGCATTGCGGTGGCCTGAGCCCCTGACAGCGAGAAGTATTTTTCTATCCAGTCTGAAGCCTGTTGCAGACTACTGTTGTAGATCGCCTGCTCTCTGGAGAGAACTGACAACTTGGCCTGTTCCAGCATTAGCTGAAGGTTTTGGCGAATCAAAATATTCTCTTCGGGTGACAACAGTGACGTGATTTTTTGATCACGATCCGGGGTGAATCTGAACAGCCGGACAAAGCTCTCCCGGGTATTGTTCAGCATTGAGAGGGCGACAGTCTGCCAGTCGGTGGTCTCTGAAGATGGAGTAGATGGAGCGCCTGTGGATGGCGTCTCAGAGGGCTTTGATACCGAGATTGAAGCTGATTTCAGGGGCTCTTTTTCCATCAGGGGCAGTTCGTCAATCTGCTGGGTGAGCGCTTCAAGCTTCAGGTAAAGACCTTCCTGATCAAAATCCGGGAGGCTGTTAAGAGAAGCAATATCTTCTGCCAGAGCTTCCCTCACGGGATACAAATTGTAGTTGTCCAGCTCAAGCAGCATTTGATCAGCACTGTTAAGGAGAGCCTTGGCTGAGTGGGTATCAGATGTCATGAGCAGGCGCTGATTGGCCAGTCTGAGCAGGTATTCTACTTCTGCCAGCTTCCAGCCATCCTGACTGTTGCCGGTGAGTTCCTGAAGGCTTCTGGTCAGACTGTCGGTGCGCTTCAGCAGGCGTTCACTTTGACTTTGCTGTTCGTCGAGTCCGGTTTTGATGGGCGTGAGTTCACCGTTTATTTCAGTGAGTCTGGCCTGAACCCGTGCAATCTGGGTTTGTTGCTGTTCCTGTCCTGCTATCAGAGCGGGTTGCTGCTGCTCCCATTGCATGAACCGCCAGCCAATACTGCCACTTAAACCCAGTGCAATAACCGCAATCAGCAAGGCCAGGATAGATAGTTTACCTCCTGGTTTTGATGCTGATTGTTGAGGCTGTTTTCCGGAGCCTGTCGATGTCGACTTGCTAACCTGTTTTTTTGAAGGCTCTCCAGACCTGGCCCGATGTGTCGGTTCAGCTTGCTCGAGTTTTCTGGCGTTCTGATCTTTCTTGCTCACGTTAACCCTTCGCTGTTAATCAGGTTCAGTACCGAGACCATGGCGTGATTGTTGGCACCCTGAGCGGTATAAACCCGTTTGAATGCTTGAGCCTCTGGCATTCTGGCAATTCTTTCGCTGGGAACCACCAGACAGCACTCCTGACTTAAAGCAGGAGAAAGGTAGTCTGTGGTATTGGCCAGAATCTCACCACTGCTGGTCAGTATGACATTAATAGCATGATCTTTGATCAGTCTGTTCAGATAATCTTTCGGGTAGTCCGGCTTCTGGCGTTCATAAACTTCCAGGCAATCCACCCGGGCTCCCCGATTACTGAGGGTAGTCTCCAGCGGCTCTCTGCCGCCTTTGCCTTTCAGAATGAGTATCTTTTCTCCGCTGACCTGCTGAAGACTCTCCAGTTGCAGCAGGGCTTCGCTGTCTCCGGGCTTTTGTCGTACTTCCGGGCAGGCGGCCTCAATGTTGTTGCTATTTAGCCATTGTCGTGTTTTTGGGCCGACGGCATACCAGTCGATCTTCAGGGGCATTTGTGGCCAGTAATTCTCTATGTGCTCCAGGCCCAGTCTGGCGGCATTCTGGCTGATGGCAATGATTTTACCGTATTGATCCAGCTGTAATATTCGGTCTCGCAGTGCCTGACTCTCTGCCACCGGCTGAATATGGATCATCGGCAAAGACCATGCCATGGCCCCCTGATTCTGAATCATGGCAACCAGTGGTTCAGCCTGCTCCCTGGGGCGAGTGACCAATGCTCTGATCTCACGATTGTTTATCATGACATGGCTCACATTAATGCAGCAACTCTGCGAGAATGCGGTCTGCACCTTGCTCCAGCAAGGATTCTGCCAGCTGGACACCGCCTTTCTCCCCATCGGAAGGTGCACAATAGACTTCTGCGCTCAATATGACTTTGCCGTCCGGCTGACCCACCAGACCCCGGATGAAGAGCTGATCGTTGATGAGTTCAGAATAGCAACCAATAGGTACCTGACAGCCGCCATTTAATTTTCGGTTCATGGCTCTTTCCGCAAGCACTCGTGTGGCTGTTTCTTCATGATGCAGTGGGGCCAGAAAGTGTTTCACCGCTTCATCGTTTGAACGAATCTCAATACCCACTGCACCCTGGCCTGCCGCTGGCAGACTCAGTTCAGGGGGAAGCGCCGTTTTGATCCGGTCTTCCATTCCCAGTCTGATTAACCCCGCTGCCGCAAGAATAATGGCGTCATACTGACCATCGTCGAGCTTGCTCAGGCGTGTGTTGACGTTGCCTCGCAGGAATTCAATCTTCAGATCCGGTCTTTTTGCCAGAATCTGGCATTGGCGGCGCAGACTGGATGTGCCCACGATTGCGCCTTCAGGCAGCTCGTCCAGCTGGTTATAAGTGTTGGAAACAAACGCATCCAGTGGGTTTTCGCGAGGACAGATAGCGCCCAGTCCAAGCCCTTCCGGAAGCTCCATAGGAACATCTTTCATGGAGTGCACGGCGATATCGGCCCTGTTCTCCAGCATAGCTGTTTCCAATTCTTTTACAAACAGGCCTTTGCCACCGACTTTGGCCAGTGGTGCATCCAGAATTCGATCACCCTTGCTGGTCATTTTGACCAACTCCACCCGGATACCCGGATGAAAGTGCTCCAGACGCTCTTTGACGTATTCAGCCTGCCAGAGGGCCAGGGCGCTTTTTCTTGTAGCGATGCGGATGGTTTTCATGAAGAGACTTTCAATCAATAAAAAGGACAACGATGGCTGAATGGCGCTGTAAAGCCTGCGGAATGGTCTACTCGGTAACGGGTTAAGGCCAGTATACAGATTCACTCATCATTGAAGAGATTCAGTGTTTGGGATAATACGATAGTCTTTAGTTGTGACCAACATTTACTTTCTTACCAGGCGGTTGATGGAAGAGAAAATAACCACTAGGTTGTTAATCCAGCGGAGGAGTTTATGACAGACCTTTATAGAACCGACTATATGCTCTGGGTGGAAGAGCAAAAAAAGCTGCTGGCTGCCAGACGTTTTGATGAACTTGACCTTGAAAATTTGTTGGAAGAATTAGCAGATATGGGAAAAAGTGAGCCAAGGGCTTTCAAGAGACATCTTATTCAGTTACTGAGCCACTTGTTAAAATGGGACTTTCAGCAGAATCAGGTCAATGACCTCAGGGATATGGATCATTGGTTTCGCAGCTGGGTGGATACGATTCAAATTCAGAGGTATGCCGCAGCAGCAGTCCTGGCAGATAATCCCAGCCTGCAGTCAAAACAACAGGCTATTTACCTTGAAGCCTATCAACAGGCCCGAATACTGGCTGCCAAGGGCTTGAACAGTTATGTGGATTCAAGACATTTTTCATCGAAAGATTTCCCTGAAGATTGTCCCTGGAGCCTTGAGCAGGTTATGGGTGAAGACTTTTTGCCCGAAGCCAGACTCAGTTAAGCCTGGCAGTCACGGGCTTCAAAGCGATTGCATGAACTTCTTCATCAGTGGCACATGTCTACGGCTTACTGAAAGAGGCTTGTCAACGCCTCTGAGCTGGATAAAGTAGTGGCCCTGCTCGTCACGAATCATCCTTTCTATGGCCTTTCTGGCCACCAGAGCATTCCTGTGGACTCTAACAAATCTGGAACTAAACTCGGACTCCAGATCTTTCAGTGGGTCATCAATGAGCACTTCCCCGTTCTTGTGATAAACCGTGATGTATTTGCTGTCTGCCATAAAATAGTAGATATCATCCAGAGGCACCAGCTCTATCCCTCTGAGCGTTTTGGCCGCGATGTGGCTGCGGGCATTATCATTCAGGTCTTCTTTAAGGCTCGCCAGCTGCAGTCGATTAACTTTAGCAGCGCCAATCAGCGCTTGTTGCAGATCTTCGATCTTTACTGGTTTCAACAGATAGCCAACCGCCTGAACCTGAAAAGCTTCAATGGCGTGAGTATCATAAGCGGTACAGAAAATGACAGCGGGCGGACGCTCCAGCTTGCTGATATGAGCGGCTGCTTCCAGACCTCCCATAACAGGCATACGAATATCCATTAAGACAATATCTGGCTGGTATTTACGACAAAGCTCCAGAGCTTCTATGCCATTACCTGCATCGTACTCCAGAGCCTGAAAGCCCTCTAAACGTCCTAACAGGTGTCGCAGGCGGTCTCTTGCCAGCGGTTCATCATCGGTGATCAGTATGTTCATGGTTATTGCCACCGTAAGGGTAAGTGATCAATGTTTCAAACTCCTGAGTATCTCCACTCTCACCCTCAAACAGCTGAGCTTTTACACTGGCTTTGTTACCAAAAAGCATATTCAGTCGGGAGCGGATATTGGCCAGAGCCAACTGATTTCCCTGAGCCCCTTTGGCAAAGCTGGAAGGGTTACTCTGAACCGGGTTTCTGACTCTGATAGTGATGTTATCGTTGCTCCTGCCAATATCTACACTCACAGTGCCACCTTTTTCCAGTGGCTGGATGCCGTGATAAACCGCATTTTCAACAATGGGCTGCAATGTGAGGGGGGGAATGAGAACGTCCTCAGGGATTAACTCAATATTCCACCGGGTTTGCAGACGGCGTCCCAGTCTGTGCTGTTCAATTCTCAAATAGCGCCGACAAAGCTCGATCTCTCGACTCAAGGCAATGCTCTTGCCATGCTCCTGAAGGCTGGAGCGAAAGAGATCCGACAAATCTTCAACGGCCTGCTCTGCCTTGTCCTGGTCAATATGAATCAGGCTGGCGATGATGTTCATCGAGTTAAAAAGAAAGTGAGGGCGAATCCGAGCCTGCAAAGCCTCAAAGCGAGCGGCATGGCTGGCTTTCTGCTCTTTCCTGGCTTCCTGTTGGACGTAGAAATAGCGCAGAAGCATGGCTGTAATGATCAGAGCGACGGTGACATGCCTGACCAGCTGGTTCCATTCCGGATAGATATCAATAAAAGCATCCCGCCATAGAAACCACTGCGCCGCGAGAGTGAATACCAGAGTGATGATGCCCACGACACCAAGGCAGCTGCTGATGATAACCGTCAGTTTCTGACGCTTCAGAACTGGCCTGAGCCGGCATAGAACAGCGCCTGATACCAGAGATATCCACTGGACAAATAGGGAAGTCATGGCCAGACGATTCCAGTCCAGGTCGTCCGGGGCGGGCAGAGTGAGTACCTGGATCAGGACAAAAAGCTCAGACACCAGAACCAGCATAAAGACGGCACCGGGGGAGCATAAATCCGGCAGGAAAAAGTCGTCATCGTCCTGAATTCTGTTGGCTTTAAATAGCAAGAGGGAGCATCCTGTCTCTGGTGTCTTTAGATTTATAATAATTCGTAAAAATAGAATAATTATTCTTTTTGGGTTGGGCGCGCTATCTAAAATCACCCAGTTACCTCTATAATGCCGGAGCCAGCTTCAGTCATCCACAGTCTGGCTATAAAAATCAGCAGATTGACGTTGCGGGCATCAGGAAGTTGGCCTGCAGAATGCGAAACAGCCATGAGCCGGAAACAGCCGTGAGCCGGAAACAGCCATGAGCTCATTAAAGAAAGAGGTAGAAAATGTCCGATAGCAGCAATCAGCAGTGGGGTGGAAGGTTCAGCGAAGGCGTGGATGCATTTGTTGCTCGATTCACTGCCTCTATTGATTTTGATCGTCGCCTTTATCGTCATGATATTGAAGGCTCGATGGCTCACGCTCGAATGCTGCAAAGAACAGGCATTCTGAGCCAGGAAGAGCTGTCTGTCATTCTGAGTGGGCTCGAAGGTATCCTGGAAG
Source organism: Endozoicomonas sp. SESOKO2 (assembly GCF_024606245.1). NCBI lineage: Bacteria > Pseudomonadati > Pseudomonadota > Gammaproteobacteria > Oceanospirillales > Endozoicomonadaceae > Endozoicomonas > Endozoicomonas sp. SESOKO2. Next base: position 17,788 of record NZ_JAHHPQ010000563.1, on the reverse strand, counting down.
ACATCGAAAACAACAACATCGACTGGTCTATCGAGCTGGAAGATATTCATATGAATATTGAAGCCAGACTGACAGACAGAATTGGTGATGCGGGTAAGAAACTGCACACCGGGCGCTCCAGAAACGATCAGGTGGCAACCGATATTCGTCTATGGCTCAGAGAAGAAATTGACCATATAAGTAATGAGCTGAAACGGTTGCAGACAGGTCTGGTCAATCTGGCAGAGCAGGAAGCTGACACTATTATGCCGGGCTTCACTCATCTGCAAACGGCACAACCGGTGACATTTGGACATCACCTGATGGCCTGGTATGAAATGCTGGTAAGAGACAGTGAACGTTTACAGGACTGCAGAAAACGCGTCAACGTGTCGCCCTTGGGAGCGGCTGCTCTGGCAGGTACAACTTATCCGATTGATCGTGAGTTCACTGCAAAGGCGTTAGGTTTTGATCGCCCATCCAGGAACTCATTGGATTCTGTCAGCGACAGGGACTTCGCCATAGAGTTTTGCTCAGTGGGCGCACTGCTGATGACGCACCTGTCGCGTATGTCGGAAGAACTGGTGCTTTGGACATCGGCCCAGTTTGATTTTATCGATTTACCTGATCGCTTCTGTACCGGTTCATCCATCATGCCCCAGAAGAAAAATCCGGATGTACCCGAACTGGTGAGAGGTAAGACAGGAAGGGTTAATGGTCACCTGATCAGCCTGCTGACATTGATGAAATCTCAACCATTGGCCTACAACAAGGACAATCAGGAAGATAAGGAACCCCTGTTTGATACAGTAGATACCCTCAAAGACTGCCTGCGAGCCTTTGCTGATATGGTTCCACATATTCAATCAAAGAAAGCAAACATGTCAGAGGCCGCTCGCCGTGGATTCAGCACCGCAACCGATCTGGCAGACTACCTGGTCAGACAAGGCATGCCATTCCGCAATGCCCATGAAGTGGTTGGCAAAGCAGTGGCCTACGGCATTGAGCAGAACAAGGACTTGTCAGAGATGAGTCTGGAAGAGCTGACTGTCTTCTCAGACACCATTAAGGAAGATGTGTTTGATGTGTTGACGCTGGAGGGGTCTGTTGCTGCAAGGGAGCATATTGGCGGCACCGCGCCGGGGCAGGTGAGGTTGGCTGTAAAACAGGCCCGAAAGCTCGCCCATGATAACGCTCCCTGATCCTTCCCGCCTTGACGAGGCTATTGCAAACCAGCGTCCTTTGCGGGCGCGCACGCCAGTGTAGTGTGATGAGAGCTGGAGTAAGATCAGCTCTTGTCAGGTTTGTTTTGCTAATTCAACAGTCGAGATATCAACCCTTTCGTATCAAGCTTTGTCCCGAAATTGTCCCCTGCAGAGGCCCACGAGGTAGCCGGCAAAGTAGTGTCCTGTGTCATTAAGCAGAATAAGGACTTGTCAGAGATGAGTCTGCATGTGAAAACAATTTTCTCAGACTCCATTAGGGAGGATAGGTTTGATGTGTTGACGTTGGAGGAGGCTATTGCTGCGGGGGATCGTACTGGAGGGACTGCGCCGGGGAGGGTCAGGTTGGCAGTGAAGATCGCTGGGCAGTGTAACGATTTTACATTGACCATAGAGTGAGGAATAAACTATCACTAGAGTACTCCTCACTTAACACTAATGAGTTAAAGGCATACAGTCCACACCTATCTCTTGAAAATGAGAAACTATTTTTTTAAGCATGGGGTGTTCTTTGTAGTTAAATAAATCATTTCCAATACTGATTATTTTGTTGCTATTTCCATAAATAAGTTTGGCTGTGATCAAGGCTGTGCTGGAAAAACCAATGATATAATCATATTGATTTTTTATCATTAGCAACTCAATGGGGGATGAACCTGAGTATATTTTAAAATTTTTGGAACAAAACTCTATTTTTTTATCATGCCTGTTTGTTGGGTGCGGGATAAATAGTATGTCTTTTATATTTTCCGAGGATAGATAACTAAGAAGGTTCTGGTTAATTGCTTTTGAGGCAGCTTCATCTGTGATGCCCGAGTTGGTTAGAGGTTGACCGATGATGAGTGCAGACTTAGTTTCTTGATTGTTGCGTGATATTGAAAACTCTGTTGTAAAGGGTGGGAGGTCTTTTGTCTTCTCTGCTGGTAAGTTTTCTGAGGTTCCCGGAATGGTATAAATATGGGATATCTTGTTGCTTAGCATCCCATGTCTGTCTTCTTTAAAAGGCGTGTACTTTAGACCGATCGCTTTATCAATAAGAGATTTCTTTCTTTTGCTTACTCGTTCTAACTTGTTTTTTGAAAGAGGGTGAATTATCAGGTTAAGAGTTCCGTCAGGTATTATATTAAACGTGACTTTCTTTTTTGGAAAGTGCTTCTTTGAGGCAGCAATGAAATAATTGTATCTTGTGCTGGATATTGAAGTTGAATGGAAATTTATAGATTCTGGGTTGTTGCTTTTAATTATTGAAAAAATGAATTTAATGTTTTCTCGGGTAGATAGCTTTCTTGCAAATATTGAAGCTTCTCGATATTTGAGAAGAAAAACATTTTTTAAACCATAGTCTTTTGCTGCTTCGTAATTCTGCTTCTTAAAACAGAAGAAAAAAGAATCAGTGTCTTTGGAAATCAGTATTGAACTAACTAACTGGAATGATGAGTTAATGAAGAAGATATTGATTGATGAGTTCTTTGCTTTCATGGTGGATCAATTCTGTCTATGGATTGGATCATTTTTAATAAAGAGATTGGGGAGGCTGATTAGCTTCATTAATTGGTTTTTTCTTATGAAAATGAATATATAAGCTATAGTAATCTGTGTTTCTCCCCCGAGAACCTTGGCAGGGAAAAGCTTAAGCAGCTTGTAACCTTTTTCATGTGCGGTTTCAATTTCAGAAGGTGTGGCAACACCAGGAATAAAAGGCAAGTTGAGAGTCTCTGACTTTTTTACAACCGTGAGATTGCAACATCTCATTTGAGATCACGGCAAAATCATGAAAGTGTTGGCCTGGCATGGGCTTTAGTAAGGTAGCGTGTACACATTGGCTGTCTTGTGTACTCTTCAGGACTCTTTTGAAGGTTTCCGTATTGTTTAGCAGTATGACTGCAATTTGATCAAATCCTGCCAAGACTTCTGCATCATCATTTCTTCTAATTTGACACTCATCTTTTCTCATCGAAATATCAAGCTTCCAGTGAAGTTTATTCCTGATGCGACATATTCCCTGCTTGATATGGGAGACTAATAATAGAGATTTTTGAAATCAAATCCTGAGCACTCGTGCTGAGGTCATATCCTGATGTTACAGGCATAAGGTGACAGACGTATGAGTAAGAAAACAAATATAAGCTACAGATTACTGGATTCACGGGCTTTCATGATTTCTCCGTGATTTCGTCTGGTTTTTTCGGAATTTCGACGTGGCTACCGCACGAGATGCTATGGCAGAATTATATATGCTGCATTTTTGGCTTCAATAGGTATTAATGTAATTTCGATTGGTAGAGGCTGTGTAAACAATGCCAGAGTCGTCGGTATTATCTTTGGTTTTTGGTGTTTTTACTTGCATGTGTGCGTAGATGTTTTGTTCGAGATGATGCTTTCTAGACAGATGACGAAGGTTCACGATTGTCGAGCGATCTGGAATAGCAAGATCCAGGGGATTCTCCGGCTTGGTTTGGCCGGAGTTATTGCATTTCAAAGTGGAGTTAACACAGGCTCCAAAGTAACAGTCAGAATGATAAACCAGTTTCTCAAGGACGGAAGGCATATACTTCTATGCATTCCTGCCACCGCCCCAAAGATTTTGTTTTTTCACAAGCCTGATCACTTCAAAGGCGAGTGCCTTCTGAGCCTTTTTATCAAATCGCTTATAAGCAAGGTTATAGTGCCTGAAAAAAAGCACTCTATCCTTAGCGGTAAAATGTTTGAAGGATATTCTCTTAATCAACTGGACCAGATTCTTTTTCACCAGTGAAAGAGGCACTTCTGAGTGGAAACTGTTGCGTTCAATATCGATCATAACGAAACGTGGAGGCAGGCTCGGTTCCATCAAAATATTGCCTGCGCGCAGGTCTCCATGAACAATACCTGCTTTGTGCATCTGACCAATATAGTGGCCAAAAGCCTTGATCCATGCTTGACGCATGGGCTCATCATTTTCAGGTTTTTTGACCAGATATTCAGAGGCAGAGCCATTAGGACCCGCTGCAGTAATTAAGTAGTGATTCTTATTTTTGAGCACTCCGGATGCCAATATTTCCGGAATTTCAAACCCCGCATCCACTGCAATTCTGGCCTGTTTCACCCAAACTTCACAACGAGTGCCCCTGATTTTGGACTTAAGAATTTCCAGGTTGCTCTTGGGTATGAACTCTTTGAAGTAGCAGCCAGGAGTGCCGATATAGCGTGCCATTCTGGCCTGTTTGGAACAGCTGATCCACTCCCAGTTGTCAGGAAGGATATTGTTTTCAAGTTGGGAAACATCGTGCTCAAAGTCAGGCTGCATAGAACGGTTTTTTTGCTCACTGGCTCAGACAATCTGATGGAGCGAGAGTATAACAGATAGATCATTGATCTGAGGAGTGATTTATTCTGCAGCTTCCGCTGGGCCGGATCATATTCAAGTCACAACCCAGTCGCAAAAATCAGTGCTGATCGTCATGTAATTCCCGTCTCATTGTCTCTGGTTTAAAAAATACCCGGGAGTGGCATTTTTTAGTTGGCGCAAGCAGCTCACAGAAAAAAACGGTGCGAAAGCCTTTAAGTGATAAGAGTAATTGTCGATGCCGATATAAGCAGCAGACAAACCAGAGGAAACTGTATGCCTGCAGTTCAACCATCTAAAGCACAGACCCATTATCTGCCCAGAGATAATGACTATGTTTATTCTCACAACCGCTTTGGTCGTGGTTGCCACTACGTTGGTCGGTTTCTGTCCCGACCGGTTTCACTGGTCGCCAATTCGGCAACAAAGCTGTTCGCCCATGACCGGCCAGGCAAAAGCAACACGCCTGCCGAAGGTGAGAAACGGAAGCAAAATGTACCACTGTGGGCCAGGAAGGTAGCCCGGGCGACTGCCGTTACGCTATTTCTGGTACCCTCATTGGCATTGGGAGCATTGGGGTTCTCTCTGCGCATGATCGGCAATCTGTTCAGGAACGAAATTTCCCTGATTCAGTCTACCGTTCCACCCGCCATTTATAATCCTGAGCGGGGCCTGCATTTGATGACCTATAACACTGGCCTGATGCCGTCGTTTATCCGTAACCTGAACGACCTGCGCTCATCACAGCAGCGTAGTCATGAGATTGCCGAAGCATTAACCCGAAATCCTGATGCTACTCCGGATGTTGTCTGCTTCCAGGAGGCGTTTGACCAGCAGGCGACGAAGCAGCTCTGTAAGGATCTCAGTGGCCACTACCACCATATTGTTCACAGTGTTGCGCCCCGGGAAACCGGATTGAGCAGTGGTCTGGCCATTGCCAGCAAATATCCCGTAAAGGAGGCAACATTCCGGCCTTTCTCTGATCTGGCAGCAGAAGACCAGCTGGCCAATAAAGGCTTGCTGCGGATCGTGCTGGATCTCGGCAACGATAAAACGGCCGTTGTTTATAATACCCACCTTCAGGCCAAGGATGGTCAAACCTATGAGGCGATTCGCTATAACGAGCTGCTTCAGATAAGAGCTTGGGTTCAGGAGGATAGCGATAACGACAGGCGTAATAACATACACCACCATGGCACCTTCCTGATGGGAGATCTGAACAGTGCCCGGTCAGACGAGCAGGGTAGGGTGAGTAAAAACTCAGAGTTCGAAAATGCCATGATGGCACTGGGAACAGGTTTCTCTAACAGTTACTACGATACCCATGATGAAGAAAATGATACCCGGCTGGTTGACCGCAGCGAGTCATTTTTTGTCAACAGTGACCAGGCAAGCATCGAGCCGGAAGATCGTCGGGAGCCCGATGGAACATGGTATCTTGGCGCCGGAAACAGAATGCATCAACCATGGGGTAGCAGGCGCTGGAAAGATCATCCCGAGGTGGCAAGGCAGTGTATTTATGACTTCCAGATGGTTCATGGGGACACTGAAAAAAAATGGGCATCCCATACAGAAATACGGCAACTGGGGCTCGATGTTAATAATGATCTGGAAAGCGGGTTATCTGACCATTTGCCGGTGTCGGTTATCTATCGGGAAGCGGAAGGATTTTCTGCTGTCATTGCTGGCTTGGAGCTGGAGGATTATAAGGCCCCGAAGGTCAGGGAACTGGTTAATAAACTGAAGCTTGCCTATGGCCATCGGTCCGGTAATCAGATCAGCGAGAATCTGGTTGATCCGCAGTTCGCAGGCGTCAATCCCCTGCATAAAATTGCTGAACTCAGGGATCAGAATGAAGGGGAACCTGATATTGTGAGTGAGCTTAACCGGCTTGAAAAAATGGTCAGGCAAAGCATGAATCCTGTTTCCGAAACGCCTGGGTCGAACATCGGGTAAACTGTAATTTCTGTAATGCGGTTGTTTACGCTATTGTCATTTATTTTATGACATAATGAGAAGTGCTGTTCCTCTATATGGATTCAACGAATGTGTATAGTAAATATCGGTTTTCTATACATGTTCTGATAACCTGTATAGAAAATGGCACTTTCCTATACATGTTGTGAGTCACTGTGACCCCTTACCAACCAACTGATCTACCCCTGCCCCGGGAAAATGAGCTGGAAACACGCCGGGTATTAAAAAAACTGGCTTTAGCCCACCGGCATCTGGCAGAACTTAAAGGAGTAGTACGCTCTATTCCCAACGAAACCATCTTGATCAGCACCCTGACGCTTCAGGAAGCCAAAGACAGCTCAGAGGTGGAGAATATTGTCACAACTCATGATGAACTGTTTAAAAACAACCTGACAGTGCTACCCTACAGCCCGGCAACCAAAGAAGTTAAAAGCTACTCCAGGGCACTGAGCCGTGGCTTCGATACCGTCAGAAAAACAGGAATGCTTCGCTTTCAGGATATTCTCGATATTCAGCAAACACTGGAAGAAAACCGGGCAGGCTTACGCAAATTGCCCGGTACCGAGCTAAAAAACACCTCCACGGGTGAAGTTATTTATACCCCTCCTCAAAACCCGGAAAGGGTTGAGTCACTTATGACAAACCTGGTGGCTTATCTCAATGATCATGGGCTTTCAGACAATGATCCGTTGGTGAAAATGGCGGTTATTCACTTCCAGTTTGAAAGTATTCACCCATTTTACGATGGGAATGGCCGAACAGGTCGAATCATCAATATACTTTATCTGGTCACTCAGCAGTTGCTGGACCTGCCAGTGCTCTATTTAAGCCGTTATATTATTCGAAACAAGGCTCAGTACTACTCACGGTTACAGGCAGTGAGAGACCTTCAGGATTGGGAAGGCTGGTTACTGTTCATGCTTGAAGCCGTATCAGAAACGTCAAAAGAGACCACAACCCTGATTGATGAAATAAAAACCCGGATGCAGGCTGTAAAGCATAGAATGCGTGAAGAACTACCTAAAATTTACAGTCAGGATCTGCTCAATCATTTGTTCTGCCATCCTTACACGAAAATCGAGTTTATTGAAAAAGAGCTGAATGTTAGCCGACTGACCGCCACCAAATACCTGAATCAGCTGTGCAGCAAGGGCTTTTTGCTTAAGCAGAAAATGGGGCGAAGCAATTATTATATTAACGAGCCTCTGGTTGACTTGTTCCTGAATATTGGTCAGTGATCATCATCGATTTGGGAAAGTCAGCTATAGAGACAAGCTCTCAGATCGGTTGCCGAAGGTTACTTTTCTGCATCGTGCTTTTCAAAATCCTTGTTTGTTACAATAGCTGATCAGAAAAGGTATTACGGATTCCTGAATGAGCCAGCTGTTACATCAATTACTCTTTGATCAGGCTGAAAAAGCACCTCTGCATGAGGCTCTGGGGGTGAAATCTCAGTGGTATGATTATGCTTCGGTTGCCTTGCACGTAAAAAGTGTAGCCTCAGGCTTGCAGAGACTGGGACTATCCAGACATGAGAGGGTGGCTGTTTATCTGCCAAAAACCGCTGAGGCTGTTTTCAGTTATTTTGGAGCAACGGCAGCCGGTGGGGTCATGGTTCCGGTCAATCCTGTGTTAAAAGCGCCTCAGGTGCGGCATATTCTGACGGATTGTAAAGCCAGAGTTCTGATCACGAATAAGGCTCGCTTCAGGCAGATGGAGGCCAGCCTGACTGATTGCCACGATCTGAGTCATGTCATTCTGGTGGATGGGTTCTCTGAGGAAGAAAGTCGTGTTCGGGTTATTGCCTGGCCAGACTTCCTGAAGGAAGAGGGCACGTGGTCTCAACCGCTCACTATTGATATGGATATGGCGGCCATTCTCTACACCTCCGGAAGTACCGGTAAGCCCAAGGGGGTCGTGCTTTCTCATCGTAATATGGTGGCCGGGGCGTATAGTGTCTCTGAATATCTCGGGAATACCGATCAGGATCGACTTTTATGTGTACTGCCATTTAGTTTTGACTATGGTTTCAGCCAATTAACCACTGCCTTTGCCTCCGGTGCCAGCTGCTACCTGCTGGAGTATCTGCTGCCCGGAGATATCATCAAACAGGTGGCTCAGCAGAAGATTACCGGCCTGGCTCTGGTGCCTCCTCTTTGGGTGCAGCTTTCTGAAATGAGCTGGCCTGAAGAAGCGGCAGTGAGTCTGAGGTATTTCACGAATTCGGGTGGGGCTATGCCATCGTCAATACTGGATGCGCTTAGAAATAAAATGCCACAGGCTTCACCTTATTTAATGTATGGCTTGACGGAAGCTTTTCGATCGAGCTATTTGCCACCTGAAGACGTGGATCATCGTCCAGGTTCTATGGGCAGGGCTATTCCCAATGCTGAATTACTGGTCATCAATGAGAGTGGGCTACCCTGTAAACCCCATGAGCCGGGTGAGCTGGTTCACCGGGGAAGTCTGGTGGCGCTCGGTTATTGGAATGACCCTGAACGAACCAGAGAGCGTTTCAAACCTGTACCTTTGTCTATTCAGGAAATCCCAACCCCTGAGCTGGCTGTCTGGTCGGGTGATATTGTCACCCGGGATGAAGACGGTTATTTGCATTTTGTTGGCCGCAAGGATGACATGATCAAGACGTCGGGCTACCGGGTGAGTCCCAGTGAGCTTGAGGAGCTAATGTACACATCCGGGATGGTGGCTGAAGCAGCGGCTATTGGTGTTTCCCATCACCGGCTGGGTCAGGCTATCGTGCTAGTCGTGGTATCTGCGACAGATGGGCCTGTTGAAGAGAAAGCGGTTATCAAACATTTCCAAAAACACGTGCCAACCTACATGGTGCCTTTGCGGGTGATTACTCAAAGTGCTTTAGCCAGAAATCCAAACGGCAAAATTGACCGAAAAACCTTAGCTGCAGAGTACGAAAATCTGTTTGTATCCGGAGAAAATAAATGAGCAAGCAGCACGATCGTCTGCAGAGAATTTCAGTTAAGAATAATCGTCTTCAGGTCGCAGGTCGTCCTGCTGATCAGCTGGTTGCCATGGCGGGCGGAACACCTTGTTACATATACGACAGAAAGTCTCTCACTGAGCGTGTTCGGTCTCTGCGTACGGTGATGCCTTCTGACTTAAAGATGCATTATGCGATCAAAGCCAACCCAATGCCCGCCGTTGTTCATCATATGGCAGGTCTGGTGGATGGCCTGGATGTGGCCTCCCAGAGGGAGATGATGGTTGCTATCGGTTCGGGTGTTGATCCTGAATCGATTAGCTTTGCCGGGCCAGCAAAAAAAGTAGAAGAACTCAGGGCGGCTGTCGCTGCAAGCATAGTGATTAATGTCGAATCCAGCCTGGAGCTGGAAAGGCTTTATCAGCTTTCCTCTGAGTTGCAGTTGAAGCCCAAAGTAGCTTTTCGCGTAAATCCAGACTTTGAGCTTAAGTCGTCTGGCATGAAAATGGCCGGCGGCCCAAAGCAGTTTGGTATTGACGCTGAATTAATGCCTGAAATGTTATCTGAGCTGGATACCGGAAAAGTGGACTTTTATGGTTTTCATATTTTTTCCGGATCACAGAATCTGAATCCAGATGCGTTGATTGATGCTCACGGGAAAACATTTGAGCTGGCTGCACGACTCTGTGAGTTGGCTCCTGTCCCGGTTCAGCATATCAACATCGGTGGTGGTCTGGGGATTCCTTATTTTCCGGGTGAGCAGGCACTGGATATTATCCCCATTGCTGAACATCTTCAAAAGCTGATGGGGGCTCGCACGGGTCGACTAAAAAATGCTGAAATGGTTATGGAGTTAGGTCGATATCTGGTCGCAGAAGCGGGTTACTACTTCTGCCAGGTTACGGATAAAAAAGCATCCAGAGGGCAGACTTTCCTGATGACCGATGGCGGGTTACATCATCACCTGTCAAACTCTGGTAATTTTGGTCAGGTTATCCGTAAAAATTACCCTGTTCTGATTGCCAATTGCATCACATCCGAAGAGAAAGAAACCGTTGAGATCGTTGGGCCGTTATGCACGCCCCTGGATATTGTTGGGGCCAAGCTGGAGTTGCCTGTGGCAGATGTGGGTGATCTGGTTGTTGTGTTTCAGTCGGGTGCTTACGGAGCCACAGCCAGTCCGCAGAAGTTCCTGAGTCATCCTGAAGTGAAAGAGCTTCTGGTTTGAGACAGGTCAGTCGGTATCGACAGGATTGCGAAGGTAATGGCTATGGTCTATACATTTTGTACGCATTATTGTACGAATCTTTACATACGAATAAAACGGGAGAGAGTATGGAAACTGTATAGGTGAAAGTATCTGACTTTCGAGAAAACTTGCAGGTTTGGCTTGCACGGGTCAGCAATGGAGAAAGCTTGGCCCTATCCAGACATGGTGAAATTATTGCACGTATTATCCCTGAGCCAGATGGGGAGAGTGAGGCTAGAAACAGGTTAAACAAAATGGCTTCTCAATGCCAGATAGGTGATGTTATTTCACCGCTCGGCGAAAGCTGGGATGCAGAGAAGTGATCATCCTGGATACGCATGTGCTGATATTTGATGCTATCGCCCCAGACAAATTGTCAGCTAAAGCGCACAAAACTCTCGAAGCAGCAAGAGAGAAAGGCGAACTCGCATACTGTGATATTTCTATGTGGGAAATTTCTATGCTGTTAGCAAAAAAGCGTTTGACCCTTAGTGTGGATATTAGTAGCTTTCTTAAAGATGTTATTAGTGCTAACAGGCTTACTGTACTTCCTATATCACCAGAGATTGCAAAACTCTCTATCAGCTCTTGTTTTAGCCATAAGGATCCTGCTGATCGTCTCATTGGTGCCACCGCGATCTACTACCAGGCATATTTGGTAACATGTGATAGTAAACTTACTGCGGTAAGAGAATTGAAGACATTGTGGTGATTGCCAGCCAGTTATGTTGGCCTATCTGTAAAGCAATGAGTGTCGGGGCATTACAGGCCGATGAGCGGTGGCTCGCGGGAAAACGATTGTTGCTGTCTCGTTTGAAATTTTTTTCTCAGCAGAAGCAGTACAGAGGCAGTATTTCGGCAGACAAAGTGAATGCCAGTTAACTCAGGTTTAGTGGTGTTGGCGACACCCTGTAGTGCTGTTTTTGTTGCTCAGGGCGAACGTTATGGGACATAACAGCTTGGCTGTTGGCTACAACATATAGCCTTTTTATTTTGTAGTTTATAAACTACAATTTATTATATGATCACCATTAGAGAAACTGAAACCTATCGTAATTGGGAGCGCAAGTTAAAGGATGCCCGGGCAAAAGCCACCATAGCAGCTCGAATATTTCGCTTGGCTAACGGCCTTCCCGGTGATGTTTCCCCAGTTGGTCAGGGGGTCAGCGAGCTGAGAGTTCATTATGGCCCCGGATACCGAGTGTACTTCCGCCAACAAGGAGGCGAGATCATTCTTCTGCTGTGTGGAGGGAACAAGAGCACGCAGAGCAAAGATATAGAACTTGCTAAACAGCTGGCAAAACAATGGAGGAAAAAATGATGACTGAACCCGTATACGATTACGATCCCGCAGAAGCACTGTACAGCCCGGAAGCCAGAGAGGTGTTTATTACTGATGCTTTTGAGACTGGTGACGCTTCTTATATTGCCAAGGCTCTGGGGGTTGTTGCCCGGGCTGAGGGTATGAGCAACGTTGCCAGACAAACCGGCCTTTCCCGTGAGCAACTGTATCGCTCATTTAGCGAAGACGGAAACCCAACATTAAAAACCATCCTGAGCGTTATGCAGGCTCTGGGTTTTGGCATCACTCCAAAATCTCAAAAAGCCTGACACATTGGGCTCATTTCGAAACAAAAAACGACTCAGGTAGCCCGGTTAATATAGCCCAACAAACTACCAACTGTTTCGAAGATGGTCGCATCAATATCATCATCGGCTACGTTGATGCCAAAAGACTCTTCCATAGCGGTAATCACCCCCACTACGGCCATGGAGTCAAACTCAGGAAGAGCACCCAGAAGTTGGGTCTCTTCGTCAAAGGTCTGGGTCTCGACCTCCAGCACTTCCGCCAGTATCGTTTTGAGTTCGTCAATGTGTGCCATTTATGTTTCCTGGTGCTGCCGCTCTGGAGCCCGGCCCTTGAACAATCTGTACAAATAAATCAGAGAGGCAACTCTATAGAGTTTCAGGGTTGGTATCAAGCTGGTGGTGTTGGTGTGTTTGCTGCGTTCTGCTCAGTTCATCAAGGACAGCAAATAGCGCCCATAACCACTCTTCAGGAGACCTGTTGCCAGTTCTTGAAACTCTGAGTCATTAATCCAGCCATTCCTCCAGGCAATTTCTTCCAGAGCCGCAATTTTCAAGCCCTGACGTTTCTCTATTGTTTGTACGAAGTGGCTGGCTTCAAGAAGTGCATCGTGAGTACCTGTATCCAGCCAGGCCATGCCTCTGCCCATCACTTCAACCTTAAGTTTTCGCAGCTCAAGGTAGATCTGATTGACGGTCGTTATCTCCAGCTCACCCCTTTCGGATGGTCGAACCTCTTTGGCAATATCAATGACCTGGTTATCGTAAAAATACAGCCCTGTTACAGCGTGGCGTGACTTGGGTGCGGTGGGCTTTTCCTGGATTGATATTGCTGTTCCATCATCGTCAAATTCAACGACACCATAGCGTTTGGGGTCTTGAACAGGGTAGGCAAAAACGGTGGCGCAGTCGTTGCTTCGAAGAACCGCCTGCTGCATCATGCTGGCTAGCTTGTCGCCGAAAAACAGATTGTCTCCCAGAACCAGTGCGCAAGGATCATTGCCAAGAAATCTCGAGCCAATGATAAAAGCTTGTGCCAGTCCATCTGGGGAAGGTTGCACCTCGTAATGGATAGAGCATCCCCACTGTCGGCCGCTTCCAAGAAGACGCTGGAATTGCTTTTGGTCCTCAGGTGTCGTTATGACAAGAATCTCTCTGATGCCCGCCAGCATGAGTGTGCTGAGTGGGTAATAGATCATTGGTTTGTCATACACAGGGGTTAACTGTTTGGATACAGCTTGAGTGACTGGATAGAGTCGTTTGCCAGACCCACCGGCAAGAATAATCCCTTTCATAGTACTATTTGCTCTCTATACTCAAGCGCCGTCTCTGGTAGTTGCCGGACTGGACGGCTTGGCACCAGGGTTGATTCTCGTGATACCAGAGTATTGTGTTTTTAATGCCTGGCTCAAAGGTCTCTTCCGGGACCCACCCCAGTTCTCTGGCAATATTGCCGACATCAATAGCGTAGCGAACTTCTGTTTCACCCAAACCACCATAAGCCTCGTCAGTAAAAATATGGTGAAACCTGAACCTCTGTCTGGATTCCATCGATAATCCGAGCCAATATTTTCTGGTTGACTTCAGTAGAGAGAATGTACCTAGTGTGTTGTTTTGAATAAAGTCGGCAGAGCTATCAATAATAGAGCGGTCAACGTGAGTTTCAGTAGCCAAATGCATAATAGCATCGGGTTGATAGTGAGCCAGTAATTCTTCAATGGCTTGAGCGTGGCAAATATCAACCTGTTGAAAGTGATCCATTGTTTCGGTCAAAGGGTCAAGGGTAACAGCACAGGCAAGTTTATCTACGTTGATGACATGGTGATCTGTCTGGCGGATGATGTATCTCGCCAGTGCCTCACCCATGAAACCGGCACCTCCGGTGATCACGATGTTCATTTGCCTGAAGCCTTATCCTCAGAGGGGTATGATTTGTATTTTGCTCCAATCACCAAACCGACTGGCAGCCAGAAAATCAGCCAGACTTCATCTGGAATGATGATAAGGCGTGATACTTCTGTCAACATGCAACTCATTCCATAAACAAGAAGGAAGAAACTGACTTTTACAAGCCTTTTTTGCCAATGTTTCTTGATAAGTATGATGGTTGAGCCAACGATTCCAGCAAACAAGGCAAAACCCGTAAGTCCGTAATACACTACGGATTGGAGGTAGTAATTATGAGCGTAGAGAAAGTAAGTTCCTTTCCAGGGAATGGTCATCTTATAATCCACGCCACGACCGAACCATACACTTTCCGAGATGTGCTTTAGGCTGGCTAGCCAGATTGGCACTCGGCCATTCAGAGTGGAGTCATTGTTAATATCGAAAAATGTATCCTGAAAAAGATACATACCGATGATGGCTATTAAGATACCCAGCATCAGAAAAAATTTGGTTTGTTTGCTCCTGATGATCAAACATGCCGAAAGCAAGGCTATGGCTGTTGCCAGCTGTGGTCCTCGAGAGCCTGTCATGAGTACATACAGAAGTAGGGTGCATACACCCAGTGCGGACAGAATCAATTGCCATGGCTTTAGCAGAGTTGTACAGGTCCAGCTAAAGAGCAATGTTGCGATCGCGCCAAAATAAATACCTGAGGGAATGGGGTTGTTAAAATCTCCCAGCCCGGCAATACCCATGCTGAATATTCTGTATGATCGATATTGGAAACTATGACCCTGTATCAGGTATTGATTGGTCAGTGCCACAGCGGCACCTAATACGGCAATTGCGGCAGATGCAAGCAATGCTTTTTCAAGCAAGTGCCCTTTTTGAGAGAGCCTGACGATTGCATAAAGGTACATAGATATATATAGACATTTTTTCAATACATCAATCCAGGGCTTTTGGGAGCTACCCCACCACCAAGAAGCAATAGCCAGAAGCAGAAAGCCAGCGATGCACATTTCTTGCCTGTCTGGTCGCCAGTCTTTCCATCGGTTGAAGTTGAGGAGGAAACAAATTAGGGCTGGAAACAGAAGCCAAGTGTAGGTTTGGCTGACATCCGCCCCTCGACCAAGCCAGTGAATGCCCGATATCTGGACAGCCAGCCCGAGTGGGAGTATGAACTTTACTAGGTTATTGTCAATTCGTGAAACGGTCATTAGAAGGTGTTAATACTCAAACAAGCGCGAAAGTATAGTATCGGGTGACAGGCAAAAAAATGTAAGCTTCGAACATAAATGCAAGGCCCAAGTTTATCCAGAAGTTTTAGAGGTACTTATGTACATAGTCATTCTATGGAAGGTAAGACAATATGATACAATGATGATACATCGAATTTTAAGTTAACCAGAAAATGCCTTCAGTATCTGTCATCATTGCCTCCTTTAATCATGCTCAATACGTAGCTCGATCCATTGAGAGTGTTGTTCGGCAGACCTTCCAGGATTTTGAACTGATCGTGATTGATGATGGCTCGACGGATGAAAGTGTCAAAATTATCCAGACTTTACAAGATGAGCATGATTTTCAGTTTATTGTACAAGAAAACATGGGACTGGCAAAAACTCTCAATAGGGCCCTGGACCTGACATCAGGTGAGTTTATCGTTCCCTTTGGGTCGGACGATATCATGATGCTGGATAGAGTCGAAAAACAAGTATCCTATATGAAACAGAATCCTCACCTGGCTATCAGTGGAGGAAATATATTATGCATAGATGGACAGGGGCAGCTCCACAGAGCCCAAAAAATATATCCAGAGCGAGTGTTGGAATTTGACGATATATACAGGAATCGCAAGAAGGGAGTACCTGCGCCTACCCTTATGCTTCGCAAGGATGTATTACTTGAAGCGGGAGGCTTTGATCCTGAGATTCGTCTAGAAGACCTTTACATTGAATTCAAGATTACCTCAATGGGCTATCGGATAGGTGTGCTTAATGATGTGCTTGCCTATTATCGTATTCACGACACCAACACTTATAAGAATCTGGAGTTGATGTTGAATGCAGTGCTAGCTACTTACAAGTGCTTTTCAGATCACCCCAAATATGAGCAAATGAGGCTGCGAACTTTGCACAGTTATTTGTTGATGGCAGTAAAGTCAGATAAGCCGTTGGCCAGAAAGATTCTTTCAATGATTCCTCTCAATGCCTATCGAGCCAAGACATTGAGGGGGATTTTTAAACTTCTGTTTGCAAAATAATCTATCAGTCAGGCTACTCGGCCCAGAGGTACCTTACGGTGAGCAACAAGAAGCAAATCTTACAGCTTCAGAACAGTTTTAATGTCATGTCATCGGACTTGGCAGAACAAATCATCAAGGCACTGCCAGCTGATCAATATGAAATTACAACAGCCTTTCTAAAAGGAAAGCCAGAAGCAGGGCAGCCTGTCAGTGCTGCCGGTAAATCTGTCTATTTTGATTTTAGTAGCAAGCAGCTAAAAGGAATTCGACGCTGGTTTGCTATACGACAAGTGTTACGATTTTGTCGGGATCATCATTTTGATGGCATCATTTGCCATCGCTTCAAACCGACTCACATCATGCTCAACCTGGCCAGGAAGCTGAACACAAAAGCTTTTATCAGTATCGCCCATGGTTTTGGTGATTATGACCGCTCTTATCGGCAGAAGCTGGTTAACAGGCTGGCTGATGACCGCTGGTGCTTTGTAGGGGTATCCAAGCCTGTTCAGAACTATCTTATGAACACTATAAATCGCTTAAATGAGAATAATACGGCAGCGATCAGCAATGCTATTGACATTGAACAGGCCGTTTCTATTCAGCTAAGCCAGGAGCAGGCGAGGCAGGAACTGGGACTGCCTGATGATCGCTTTATTTTTGGCACAATAGGTCGATTGGTCGAGATCAAAGGTCATGCTGTAATGATTGATGCTCTGGCTCAGGTTAACAGGAAATACCCGACAGCAGCAGTAGGCATCATTGGTTACGGTGAAGAAGAGCAAAACCTCAGGCAAAAGATCAGTGACCTTGGTTTGCAAAACAGTGTTTTTCTGCTGGGAAAAAGAGCAGAGGCTATTAAATATGTTAAGGCGTTTGATGTCTTTACTCTGCCCTCCTTCACCGAAGGTCTGCCCCTTGCGTTACTGGAAGGCATGTCTGGAGCATTACCTGTCATTGGGTCAGATATAGATACCATAAAGCCTTACATAGAAGGGCTGGGCCAGGTTTGTAAAGCGGGTGATTCAGAGAGTTTGGCTCAGGCCATGGAGTATTATCTTTCACTACCAGCTGCTGCAAGGGCAGAGGAAGGTCGCCATCTCTATGAGGTGCTTTGCACAAGACATAATATTAATGATTTTCGAGAGTCCTATCGCAATCTGATGGATGAGATGCTGACCAGAACAGCTTAGCTATTCACAATAAAAAGCTGGATACATTGAAATATGAAATCATTATTCAGAAGCCCTGAAACTTTTGGGTATTGTTGCAGCGCTGGTTGCATTAGCTGCAAGTATGTATCTATGCACTAGCAGCCTGTCGGACTTAAGCGTCCGTAGCGAGGATTGCAAGAAATTGA
>NZ_JAHHPQ010000562.1:0-1047 GCF_024606245.1 Endozoicomonas sp. SESOKO2 | reverse complement strand
ACTCAACCCTGATGGTATCATCCTGAAAAGACTGAAAGCTCATGACGACCCCACCGTATTGGCAGTCAATGCACTGCTGAATGATCAGCGCCATGGGGGGCGGTATCACTCCTGGACAGACTTCAGGCCGATAACCTGAGGCCATGACCTTAAGGCAGGTCAGCAAAACATCGTCTTCTTCCTGAACTACAGAGAGGTATTTGCCTGCCTGGGCATCACCGTAGTTATCTTCATTGATACCAGAACTGCGGACAATCACTGGCTGTGATCTGGTCATTTCGTCCAGCTGACAGCGCAGCCCCCTGATGAGTCGGGCCGCTTCAGACTCTTTAACCTGTTCGTAAAAGTCACTACTGGCAACAAATTGCGCGATACCTGCCAACCATTTACCCTTTTCGCTTTGCTCTGAAGGAGGCAATGTATTCAGATATTCCCGAATGTTCGTCAGGCTGCTCTCTGCCGCTGACCCAGTGGCAACCTCGGGGAGATAGGGGGCTAAACAACGAATATCCAGAGGGTGTTGTTCAAGATCATGCATTACCTGAGCTGTTACACATTGGAACGGTGGGACAGGCAGTCCTGATGCCTGCATGCGCCGCAAAAACATCCCCTTGCCCCCAAGTTGTTCCCGGATGGGGGGAGAGTTTAAACGGCAGCTGCGCTTGGCCAGTAGCCTTGGATCGTTTGAAAAGCCACTGGTTTCAAGACAACTCAAATACCTTTTGGGTGAAAGGTCAGCCCCGGTATTCTTATCCAAATGAATGGTCCGGGGTTGATAATCCAATTTTTCAGACCGAGTAGGTAACATCAAGATATCTCTCTAACTTTAGTATTCATCCACGATTGAATAGCTGGTGCCTGAGTTTTTAATGATCGACCGGCCAGCAGGTCGTCAATAAACTGCTGTCTTTTGACCATGATGTTTTTATAAAGTTCACTCGTCAGCCTGAAGAACGCAATAGAAAGAACAGCAATAAGCTGGCAACACGGTTTGCACTAGCAGCCTGTCGGACTTAAGCGTCCGTAGCGAGGATTGCAAGAAATTGA
>NZ_JAHHPQ010000060.1:0-1861 GCF_024606245.1 Endozoicomonas sp. SESOKO2 | reverse complement strand
AACTTCTGGCAAAAACAATGGAACATGTGATGACTGATAACAAAGCCATCATGGTCAGTTCAAATCGTCATATTCCTGTCAAAGATGCAACCCCTGAAGTTATTGATCCCTTAACCAGGGAAGCCCATAACTTTCTTTACCTGAGCGATTTGCAGGGAGACAGTCGCCGTACCCAATGGTGGCACAGCCCTGAAGTTCAGGCTGCTGATGCACTATCGCAGTTGGGTCAGTATCAAGGTTGCAAGGCGGCAGCAGTGATCACTGAGCACCCTGTATCGATAGACGAAATGGCCAGAATATTCAGTATTCCGGCAGAACAGATCCGCCGGGTGGGTTCACCTCTTTTGCCCGGACTCCCAAAAAAATTAAGCCCCGATTTCTTTCTCAGCGATTTATCCAGAACACAGCATCAGGCTGTTTTTATGGAGTGTGATGTTGCTATTGGTAACGCTAATATTGAGCAGCTCATGAATATTGTTCAGAGAGTACACGATGAAGGCTTAAAGCTGGTGGTTAAAACCAAAGACCGCAAATTATTGTTAAAATTTGTACGGAATTATTTAGAAAAAAACCCCAATGTTGAAAACGAGAGGCTCCGTATTGATGACCGACTCAAGCATATGTTCCGGGACTTTTCGGAATCTGGACTGCAGGTTTGACCAGGGGCTTGGCTCGCAGAATTGCTTTTACATCGAAAGGTAAGGCGCCGAGGCCTCATAGACCAGAGCCAGCAAGCAGCCGGCTCTGCAGAAGGTCGAAAGACCTTTTAATTAGAGATCAAAAAGGACCTCGTCTAACAATCAGCTTCAAATACGCAATCTGGTAGATTACGGTTCAAACTCCTGACTTGAGCCCCCCCATTTAGCAGTGAACTAAATCATTTCCTTTCTGTCCAAATAATAGAGCGATAGTACAAGGTTCGGATAATTTCCCCCTTCTCTTGAGATGGCCTGAAGCACTGTCATGAAGCATTAAATTTGCCAAGCAAATGAGCTAATCAGTAGGACGGTATTAACAGCAGATACAAATTAATAAAGGACGATTAGTTATGGATAATGTAAATAATTTAGCCACCAGCTATCTGTTTGGTCTACCTTTCCAATCCGGAAAAACAGAGACTGAATCTTCTAAAATAACGGCTGAAAATAACCCCCCTCCCATTTCTTCAGGTTCCACCTCAAGAAGTGTAAAGCCCTCGCCATCAGATATTGTTGCTGAGATGAGCGTCGCTGACAACCTGAAAGAAAGGGTGGATTCAAGCGGGCAGACGCAGAGCCTGAGGGAAAGAACAATTGAAGATTCTGGTACTGACGCTGGCGGTACTGTCCTGTCTGCACAAGGTTCAAAACAATGTCATCCGTCCTCTGATGCCTCTGTCTTACGAGCTGACAATGCTATTCTGGCAGTTCATTTCAAATCTTTAGGCACGATAACGCCCTCTTACAAACCCTTCCCGGTAAGTGACAGTAATAAGCCCATGGATGAACAATTTGCCAATAAAACGATTGGTTGGCTCCAGCAGCTTAACACATCATACCAAAAGCGGAGCTCAGTCATGACAAGCTTTAATAATCAAGTTCCGTCAATGAACGTAAGTTTTACCCAATTTGGCAATGGCTTGGTCACGACAATCTTCAATGCTTCTCGTTCGCCAAATGTGCAGGAAGTAAGAAAACGTCTGGGTGTTTTTTATGATGAGGATTATATGCACTATGAACTTCCCAGGCTTTCAAACGGTATTAACCTCTTGCAGCACACACTACCAAAATATTTTGATAGGAGTTACATATCCAGCTTTGTAGCAAAGGATAACGGGCATACACCCAGTGAGTGTCTGAATGCTTTTTTTCATGGCCCTACG
>NZ_JAHHPQ010000561.1:0-4212 GCF_024606245.1 Endozoicomonas sp. SESOKO2 | reverse complement strand
GATTATGGGGGGGGGCTTTGGCCTGATGGCGGGAGCAGACTTCCGGGTCGTGACCGACACTTCTGTCATGGCCATGCCAGAAATTACTATAGGGCTTTATCCGGACGTCGGTGGTTCATGGATTCTGAATCGCTTGCCCGCCAAAATAGGTCTGTTTATGGCCTTGACCGGATGTCGTTTAAACCCTGCAGACGCCATGTATCTGGGACTGGCTAACCGATTTATTGATCATGCCTTTAGAAAAAAAGTTCTGGAATCACTTCAGGCAGCTGACTGGTCTGAAGATCATTATCAGGTGGCCTCTGACGTCGTTCAGTATTATGCGGATAACAGTGCTGGCTGGTTGCCTTATTCTAAAATCAGGGAACATCGCGATCTGATTGCCCGTATGATGGGCAAGTCAAACCTTTCGGCAATCATTGCCGATTTGAAAGCGCTGGAAACGGAAGACAGCTGGCTTGAGCAGGCACGAAATATAGCTCTGACCGGCTCGGCTCTATCAGCTGTGATTGCCTATGAGCAACTGAAGAGGAGTCGCTATGACTCTTTGAAAGAAGTCTTTCAGAGTGAGCTGGTACTCTCTATCAACTGTGTGCTGAAAGGTGATTTGCAGGAAGGCGTCAGGGCACTGCTGGTGGACAAGGATAATCAGCCGCAATGGACTTATTCGGTGATTGAAGAGGTGACTCAGGAAAAAGTAGCAGATATGTTTGCCCCCCCCTGGGGAGAGTCAGCCAACCCACTGTCTAATCTCTGATGTGAGCCGATAGCTGGCTCAAAGCGAGTTGAGCCATAAGCTGAAGCTCGCTCCTTCAGGGTGAGTCGTTCGCATAAAATGTGATCCGGATACTCACCCGGATGCGTAGGAGGTAAAACTCATCAAGTTGAGGCTTTTATGAAAATATTGGTTGCTGGTGGCAGCGGAGGAATCGGCCGGTCTTTCGTCGAAGAGATCGTACGTGTAATGCCACAAGCGGAAGTGCATGCTACTTTTTTCAGAGGCTCTCCAGGTTTCGAAAACGCCCCGGAAGATAAACACCTCGAAAACTCCGTTTTATGGCGCAAGGCAGATCTTACCGATGCGGAATCTGTAGAACAACTTGCCAATAGCGTTGGGCCAATTGACTGGATTATTAATGCCGTGGGGATGTTGCATACATCGACTCAGATGCCTGAAAAATCGATTACTCAGGTAGATGCAGATTTTTTTCACAAGACAATGGCGGTCAATGTTCTATCCACTCTCTTTTTAGCGCGTTATTTCCTGAATAATTTTAAGGGCAGTGATTGCCCCCGATTTGTTGCACTGTCTGCAAGAGTGGGCAGTATTGAAGATAACCAGTTGGGTGGCTGGTACAGTTACAGGGCATCGAAAGCGGCTCTTAATATGGTGTTGAAAACATTCAGTCATGAGTGGCGAAGGAAAAAGCCTGATGGTTGTGTTGTGGCCATGCATCCGGGCACGGTTGATACTCAGCTTACCGAGCCATTTAAAAAAAATGTTCCACCTGAAAAACTCTTCTCTTCAAATCACTCAGTCCATCAGATGTTGGAAGTTATTCGTCGTCTAAGTTCTGGGCAGAGTGGTCAGTTCCTGGCTTACGATGGCTCTTCGATTCCATGGTAGTTGTTCGAAAATTTGATACTTTGTGATCATACCCTGAGCAATAATCCGGCCCCTCCCGGAAAGCCCGGGGCATAAATGACAAAGCTACTTCACAATTGACATTGAAAGATGGGCATGGAAATTTTCAAAGCCCGCTATGGAAAATTTCTGCCAAAGCAGGCCTTGAAGGTTGATAGCGTCAGGTGAGCATAGACAAGACAACTTCTGCAACAGCTTCTGAAGAGGCAGGATTTTGTCCGGTTACCAACAAACCATCGGTGATACAGTAGGGTGACCAGTCATCTCCCTGACTGTATTCAGCCCCTTTATTTTTGAGTTCATCTTCCAGAAGAAAGGGCACGACATCGGTTAACCCGACAGCGGCTTCTTCGCTGTTGCTGAAACCAGTGACTCGCTTGCCACTGACCAGCGGTGTATTGTCTCCTTTCACAGCATTCAGCAAGACGGCTGGTGCATGGCATACGGCAGAGACTGGTTTCCCTTGTTTGGCAAATGTCTCTATCAGGGCGACGGAGTGCTTGTCATGGGCCAGATCCCATAAAGGACCATGTCCACCCGGATAAAAGACGGCATCATAGTCGTCTGCAGAGACTTCAGACAACTTAACGGTATTCGACAGTTTATCTTGCAGGGCACTGTCAGAATCAAACCTCTTGGTGGCAACCGTCTGAAAGTCTGGCAGGGCACTTTTGGGATCAACAGGCGGTTGTCCTCCCGCAGGGGAAGCCAGAGTTATCTCAGCATTGTGATCCGCAAACACGTAGTAGGGCGCTGCGAACTCCTCGATCCAGAAACCGGTTTTCTCTCCCGTGTCTCCCAGCTTGTCATGGGAGGTCAGGACGAATAGCACCTTCATAAGTTCATCTCCATATGGTCAGGCGGCATGCCTGAGAATTTGGCTGGCTACTTCAGGAGTAATGTTCTGTTTTTCTCCCAACGCAGTCATTTTATGCCGTTTCAGCTGATCAACAAGGTCGGCGATGGCGCTTTCTTCGATGCCATAATCGGACAAACGAGTTCCAATGCCCATCTGTTCAAAGAAATCACGGGTTTTGTCGATGGCTGCATCCATCCTCTCCTGGTCGCTGCCCTCCTTAATGCCCCAGATCCTGTCGGCATACTGAAGCAGCTTGGACGCTTTCTCTTCTCTCATGACATGCATGACAGAGGGAAGCACGATCGCCAGTGTCCGGGCGTGATCCACTCCAAACAGGGCGGTGATCTCATGGCCAATCATATGAGTAGACCAGTCATGGGGCACACCCATGCCAATCAGACCATTCAGGGCCTGGTTTGCAGTCCACATGATCGTGGCTCTTGATTCATAATCCTGCGGTTGTTTGAGAACCACCGGGCCCTGCTCAATCAGGGTTGACAGTAAACCTTCGGCATAGCGATCCTGAACAGGTGCATTCTCACGGGTGGTGAGATACTGCTCCATTACATGAACAAAGGCGTCTACTACACCGTTAGCGGTCTGGCTTTGGGGAAGGCTATAAGTGGTTTCCGGATCCAGCACCGCAAATTGTGGATAGACTTCGGGACTGCTAAAGGCCAGCTTGTCATTCGTGGCTCTGCGGGTAATGACAGACCCGGAGTTGCTTTCCGAGCCTGTGGCTGGAAGGGTAAGAACATTGCCTGCAGGAATGGCCTGATGGATCCTGGCTTTGTCACTGAGAATGGTCCACGGGTCGCCTTCAAATGGAATAGCGGCGGCAATAAATTTTGTGCCGTCAATCACTGAGCCACCGCCTACCGCCAGCAAGAAATCAATGTTTTCCTGTTTTGCCAGAGCGACTGCTTCCATCAGTGTTTCAAAAGAAGGGTTTGGTTCAATGCCACCAAACTCGGTAATGGATGGGTGGTCTTTCAGGGCTTCCCTGACTTGATCAAGAGTGCCGTTCTTTTTAATGCTACCACCACCATAGGTGATCAGGATTCTGGCATTGCGCGGGATTTCATCAGTAATACGGGCGATCATGCCTTTGCCAAAATGAATGCGCGTTGGGTTGTGAAACGAAAAGTTTTTCATAAATGATCCTGATTCTAATTAACTGAGTTTAACGAGCATTTTGCCGGTATTAATGCCAGAGAAGAGGCCCAGGAAAGCCTCGGGGGCCTGCTCGATACCTTCAAAAACCGTCTCTTTCCAGGAGATCTTGCTTTCCTGTATCCAATGGCTCATTTGTTGAACAAATTCGGGGTAGTGGTCCCAGTGCTCAAACACAATAAAACCCTGCATTTTTAATTTTTTCACAATCATCTGTGACAGGTTAGCCGGTCCGGGAACAGGAGAGCTTGAGTTATACTGATCAATCATGCCACACACAGCTATGCGACCATGATCGTTCATGAGGTCGAGAGCGGCTTCAAGGTGCGGGCCGCCAACATTTTCAAAATAGACATCAATACCTTCAGGGCAGGCTTCGGCAATGGCATTGGCTAAATTGGGGGCGGCCTTGTAATTGACGACAGCATCTATTTTCAATTCTTCCTTCAGGTAGCGTGCTTTTTCATCGGAGCCAACACTGCCGGCAACATAGCAACCTTTAAGCTTTGCAATCTGGCAGACTGTGGACCCCACA
>NZ_JAHHPQ010000059.1:0-16000 GCF_024606245.1 Endozoicomonas sp. SESOKO2 | reverse complement strand
TGCTTAAGCATCATTTTCCCGGCAAGCTGGAAAAAGGTGAAATGTCACACGTTTTGCTTGAATATCCAAAGCTTGAGAGCCTGCCAGAAAATCTAATCAGAATATTTGCCAAATATGCACTTCCGGAGCTTGGATTACCTGAAGGGTTGCCCAAACAGTTGTTATTAGACAACATTGTGAATGCTGTCAGCCCTTCAAAGTTAAAGTATATGCAAACTCATCTGGGCCACCCTCAGTGTCTTCAGCAGCTGATTGGGTTATTCATAACCCATCTGCCGTTAATGGCAACAGATGAATCTAAAAATTTTATTTTTCAGGATCAAACCGGTCATTTTAGCGTCTTTTCTATCCGAAAAAATGATAATGGGCGTTATCGTATTTTTGTCGTTGATAGTTTAAGTGTTTTTAAGCGTCACTATGATGGTCGGGTTTATTCGTATTTGGCACATTTTGTCAGTTTGGCTTTAACACTGGCGTTAAAATATCATGGCTTTACTGATTCCCGGTTTTACTTCCTGTCTGAACGTCAAGGTAGCGGCTTAGGCAGTGAGTCATTCATGTTACACGACCTGAAAACATTGTTGGAATTCCCCATGTTGGCGGGTAACGGTTATTATGCGGACAAAGAACCTCTTACTAATGGCAATATGTTCAAGTTTTTTTTGAACATAACGTATGACTTGGACGCTGAGCAACTCGGTCGATTGCGAGTCAATGGGGAGATTAAGTATTTTACGGACACAGTAGATAAACCTGCACTTGATGCACGTGACGTGAACACCCTTATCTCTGTGTCGCTCGATACCTGGAGTGTATTGGGGCTGGAACCAGATTTGTTTAAAATTTATCAATTACGTCAGTTTCCTCAGAGGTTTGCACATCTGACCCAAGGGCAGCTGCGTCTGAAGCAATTGCTTGAGACATTCCCTGAAGAACAACAACAAGAGGTGGACAAGGTAGTTGATGACACTCGGGGCTTGTTGTCTGGTAATGATGGAATCTGCAATAACAACACTAATCTGGCTGCTACTCTGCTGTGGATGAAAATGAATATTGAGTTACTGGGTATGAAGCGCTCCGGGCAGGAAGAATAAAAGAGATATCCGGAATTTCGCCACCAATGGTTGTGATCAATTTCAAACCATGAAATTTACTCAGCCTTGGTGATTTGTTCGAGTGGTTGCCACAAGCAACTCTCTCAAAAATTCCGGAACCCATTTATCTTCACACCCACCCACCAATCACAGTGCTCTGGTAATACCCGGCCCAGTCACAAAAAAAGTGCCCAGTTGCCAGGAGGCATCAGGGCCATCAAACCAGGCAAAGACAACAATGGTACTACAAGCCTCTTTACAACCAGCCGCCCAGATCCTTCCAGCGATTGACGATAGAGCAGAACAGCTCGGCGGTTTTCTCTGTATCATAACGAGCGGAGTGGGCTTCGCCCTTATCGAAATGAATCTCTGCGGCTTCGCAGGCTCTGGCCAGCACTGTTTGCCCATAAGCCAATCCTGACAGGGTAGCGGTATCAAAGCAGGAGAAGGGATGAAAAGGATTACGTTTGATATCACACCGCTCTGCTGCGGCCATCAGAAAACCAAGGTCAAATGACGCATTGTGACCCACCAGTACTGCCCGGTTGCAACCCTGCTTCTTAACTTCCTTGCGTACTGTTTTGAAGATACTGTTCAGTGCTTGTTCTTCTTCAGTGGCAATACGAAGCGGGTGGAAGGGATCAATACCGATAAACTCTATCGCCGACTGTTCAATATTGGCACCTTCAAAGGGTTTAATATGGAAAGACTGAGGCTTACCGGGGTGCACATAGCCGCTTTCGTCCATTTCAATGACTACTGCCGCAATTTCCAGCAGGGCATCGGTGACGGAATTGAAACCTCCGGTTTCCACATCCACCACAACGGGTAAAAAACCACGAAAGCGGTTGGCCATCAGATGGCTGTCATCGACCACGGAATCTCCTTAATTCTTTCAGAGTCAATGGAAAGTCAGCCATCTGAAGGCAGACTTTCCGGTCTTCAGTGTCAGTTCAGGTCTTGCAAGCGCCAGCTCAGGGTTTCGCCTGCACGCAGAGGAATCACCTGATTGTCTCCCAGAGGGATGGACTCTGGCAATTGCCATTCTTCCTTAATCAGGCTTACTGAAGTCTGGTTTCTGGGCAGAGCGTAAAAATCCGGACCAAAGTGGCTGGCAAATCCTTCCAGTTTATCCAGTGCATTCATGCTCTCAAAGGCTTCAGCATACAATTCCAGGGCTGCCGGTGCGGTATAGCAACCTGCACAGCCACAGGCGGTCTCTTTGGCATCTACGGTATGAGGTGCAGAGTCGGTGCCGAGGAAAAATTTCGGGTTGCCACTGGTTGCGGCTTCGAGCAGAGCCTGCTGGTGGATATTACGCTTCAGGATCGGCAGGCAGTAGTAATGAGGGCGAATCCCTCCTGCCAGCATATCGTTGCGATTGTACAGCAGGTGGTGTGCAGTAATTGTTGCGGCTACATTGCTGTGGCTGCTTTTGACAAATTCGACAGCATCAGCGGTGGTAATGTGTTCCATAACCACTTTCAGGTCAGGGTGCCGAAGAGTAATGTCTCGCAGGTAGCGATCAATGAAAACTTTTTCACGATCGAAGATATCAATATCTTTGTCAGTAACTTCAGCGTGTACCAGCAGTGGCAGGCCCACCTCCGTCATAGCGATCAGACTTTCTTCAATGTTGCTGATGTCGGTGACACCGGAGTCAGAGTTGGTGGTTGCCCCGGCTGGATAGAGTTTCAGAGCTTTGACATCGCCTCTGGCCTTGGCTTCGCGAACTATTTCGGGTGTGGTGTTATCTGTCAGGTACAGCGTCATCAGTGGTTCAAAATGAACGCCCGCAGGTACATGCTCAAGGATTCGGGCCTTGTAAGCGGCAGCGTCATCGGCATTCAGCACCGGTGGACGCAGGTTGGGCATAATAATAGCGCGGGTAAAATTCCTGGCTGCAGAACGCACCGTTTCGGCCAGGGCTGCGTTGTCTCTCAGGTGGATATGCCAGTCATCAGGGCGTGTCAGGGAGATCTTTTCTTTCGCTATGGGCATTTGCGTCATCTTCTGAAGAGTACCTGTTCCAGAGAAGGAAAGAGTGACTGCTGAATAGCAACAGTGTAAACGTGTTTTTCTCACGAGTCCGCTAAATACAGCAAAGGATGATCAAAAAACACGTTAATAATGTGTTGTAGATTGGAGAGTCAGGAAGACTCTCTTCACTGAGGTGGCATCGTATCTAAAATTATGCTGGCTTGGTAGTGATATTTACCCATCGCATAGTGCCTTTCAACCGGTTTTCAGGACTTCAAGAGTAGTGCTTTTCCAATTGTTTGCACATTATTTGGTCTCTATCTGATCAGGTAGACTGCCTGTGAGATTTCTGGTCTGGAAAATAAGGGAGTATTCGAGAATAATGGTGTCCGCTTTGTCGCTATCCGAAGTCGGTTGGGTGGTTTCCACATCGGGCTTGTGGAGCTGTGAGGTAGCCATCAAACAATGAAGTGATGAATTTATATTCTGGTTTAATGAATAAATATTGATTTTCAATGCTGGATCATCAATACTCTCTCACAAATCAGGTTTTACCGTATCGGGAATTGGGAGTGCTCGGTGAAAGAGATCAAAAAAGTAGTACTGGCCTATTCGGGTGGGCTGGATACCTCAGTCATTGCTAAATGGCTGGAAGATACTTATCAGTGCGATGTTGTAACATTTACTGCCGATCTGGGTCAGGGCGAAGAAGTTGAGCCTGCCAGAGCCAAGGCAGAAGCTTTGGGCATCAAAGAGATCTATATCGAAGATCTGCGTGAAGAGTTTGTACGGGATTTTGTGTTTCCGATGTTCCGGGCCAATACCCTCTACGAAGGAGAATACCTGCTGGGCACTTCTATTGCCCGCCCTCTGATTTCCAAGCGACTGATAGAAATTGCCAATGAGACGGGGGCCGATGCCATCTCCCACGGAGCTACCGGCAAGGGCAATGACCAGGTGCGTTTTGAACTGGGTGCCTATGCCCTCAAGCCCGGTGTGCAGGTTATTGCTCCCTGGCGTGAGTGGGATCTGAATTCCCGTGAAAAACTGCTGGCCTATTGTGAAGAGCACGGTATCCAGGTTGAGAAGAAGAAAGGTAAGTCTCCTTATTCTATGGATGCCAACTTGCTGCACATCTCCTACGAAGGTGGCATTCTGGAAAATCCCTGGGCTGAAGCCGAAGAAGATATGTGGCGTTGGAGCGTATCTCCGGAAAAGGCCCCGGACCAGCCACTGTATCTGGAACTGACCTATAAGAAAGGCGACATCATTGCCATTGATGGACAGGAAATGACACCTGCAACTGTGTTGACTTACCTCAACAAAGTCGGTGGAGAAAATGGCGTGGGACGTCTGGACATTGTCGAGAATCGTTATGTCGGTATGAAGTCTCGTGGTTGCTATGAGACTCCCGGTGGTACCATCATGCTGAAGGCACACAGAGCGATCGAATCCATCACGCTTGATCGTGAAGTGGCGCATCTTAAAGACGAGCTTATGCCTAAGTATGCGAAACTGATTTACAACGGTTACTGGTGGTCTCCCGAGCGTGAGATGCTTCAGAAGATGATTGATGAAAGTCAGGAGTGCGTGAACGGTGTCGTACGACTGAAGCTCTATAAGGGTAATGTAGTGGTTGTTGGTCGTCAGTCTGATGACTCCCTGTTTGATGAGAATATTGCCACGTTTGAAGATGATGCCGGTGCTTATGATCAGGCAGATGCTGAAGGCTTTATTAAGCTGAATGCATTGAGGCTGAGAATTGCTGCCAACAAAGGGCGTAATCTTAATTAAGTGAGCGAGATATTGCTCGCGGAAATCACTTCATAATCTGCCTCCTGCTTCGGCGGTTGTATAGCCTTGGTTCCCACCCTCTCCAGTGTGGGAACCCGTGCCTTGTTTCAAATTTTAGAGCCCGTTTTTCGGAGTAAACAGATGTCTGCACAAAGAGGCTGTCTCGAAACCCTCAAACAAGTGCAATTTTAGTTTAGGTAAACAGTCTCTTTTCCAGCCCCGGGACTGCTCCTGAAAAGCCACTGAGTCCGGGGAAAGGGCAGTGTCAGATCAAGTCTTACTTATGAACTTTACCTGCTGGATTACTGCATTCATCACCTGGAGTTACACCAATCTGCTTACGTTTTCGATGTCTTCTTTTGTGCTGAGACAGGGCTTGAGCATTTTTACTGACCCTTCCGCATGGCTGCATTTGGCCGTCCTTCCCAACCACACGTATGTAGCAGATTTGTTGCCCGGTGTGCTCTTTTCTTTTGTGATACGACAGGTATTTAGCATTCTTACAGATCTCTCCGCATGGCCGCAATAGGCCGTCATCCCCAATCACGCTAACCTTACAGCTTTGTTGCCCGGTGTGGTGTATTCTTTTGTGATCCAACAGGGCGCGAGCATTCTTGCAGACCTTCCCACATGCCCGCAACTGACCATCCTCTCCAACCATTGCTAATTCACAGGATTTTTGCCCGCTGTGATATCCGATTTTGTGATCAGACAGGACTTTAGAATTCTTGCAGATTTTACCGCATGGCCGCAGCTGACCATCCTCTCCGACCACTGCTACTTCACAGGACTTTTGCCCGCTGTGTTCTCCGATTTTGTGATTTGACAAGACTCTGAAACTCTTGCAGATTTTTCCACATGGCCGCAGCAGCCCGTCCACCCCGACAACAATTGCATCACAGGTTTGTTGCCCGGAGTGATTTCTTTTTTTGTGTTCCGACAGGGCTAGAGCACTTTTACAGACTGTTCCGCATGGCTGCGGCTGGCCATCCTCCCCGACTATGGTTTCGTCACAGGTTTTTTGCCTGTTGTGGTTTCTTCTTATGTGAGCCAACAGGGAGCGAGAATGCTTGCAGACCTTACCGCATGGCTGAAGCTGACCATCCTTCCCGGTCACGATCGCGTCACAGGTTTGTTGTTGCCCGGAGTGGTATCTATTTTTGTGATTCGAGAGGTCTTGAGCATGCTTGCAGACCGTCTTGCAGGGCCTTAGCTGGCCATCTTTCCCAACCACAGTTACATCACAGATTTTTTGCCCGGTGTGAACTTTGCTTTTGTGAACCGACAGAGAAGCAGCATTCTTGCAAACCACCCCGCAAGGCTGCGGCTGACCATCCTCCCTGATGACAGTCAGGTTACAGGTTTGTTGCCCGGTGTGGGCTCTGCTTTTGTGAGCCGACAGAGAGGTTGCATTCTTGCAGATTATCCCGCATGGTCGCGGTTGACCGTCCCGGGTCACGATCACGTCACAGATTAATTGTCTGCTGTAGTGCTTATTATTAGGTTCCGATAGAGCCTGTTGCCAATATTTAGCTCCTTCGGGAGCAAGGTAGCCAGTCTCTGGTATCGCCAGATGATCATTGACTGGTTCTTTAGTGGCATTTGTATAGGCGGCTCCGGTGCTCAGTGAGTCTATGCTGGCCCAGTCAAAGTCGATCCCATCCAATTCGATCCCATCCAAGTCGATCCCATCCAAGTCGATCCCATCAAAGCCGACCCTGTTTATGGGGTTAAAGCTATTAGCTGGGTTGACGTCAATACCACGCATCTGTGGCTCAAACAGTTGATAAGCATCAAATGAGATCTGAGTGTCAGGGTGATTACTCAATACTTTGAAACTTGAGTTGTTTTGGGAAGGTGTCATGCTTAGAAGATCAAAATGATCCGTGTTACCAAGGTGGTATCCATCCGCCAAATCAGAGGATGAGCCATTTCCGGCTGTCGACATTTTTTCTGAATTCAGCGTCCATTCAGCGAGCTCTTTGCAACCGGATAATGGTCGGAATAGACAAACGCCACGACAGGGATGGAAGAAACAATTAAAACCCAAAGTATGTGAGTGTTGATGAGGGCCCGGGTTACCACCTCCATAGTCAGTATTTTGAGGGTCAGTAAACGAGGCCTGTGGGCAGCTTGTAGCTGCCGGGGCTTGCTCCTCCGGTGATTCTGATGGCTGGTATTGATGTTGATCATGTCCGGAGCCAAACATTATGGTAATGGTCGCAAGCGAGTGATCATGACTGGGCTCTTGCTGTTCAATCGGGTTT
This sequence comes from Endozoicomonas sp. SESOKO2, assembly GCF_024606245.1. Lineage (NCBI taxonomy): Bacteria > Pseudomonadati > Pseudomonadota > Gammaproteobacteria > Oceanospirillales > Endozoicomonadaceae > Endozoicomonas > Endozoicomonas sp. SESOKO2. Next base: position 8,865 of record NZ_JAHHPQ010000059.1, on the reverse strand, counting down.
AACAGAGGTGAATCTGGGTTCCAATAGCTTTTTAAAAACCAACCGACCGATATAACCACTTTCAGAGGTAGCCATGAATAAGGGAAGCTCCGGGGAGTCTCTTTGATGATGGGGATAAGTGCGTAGCCAACCAGCCTATGAGTAGCGTAACGCAATTGCCGCGAGATCGATTCAATAAGGTTCGTTTTTCCCCCATAACCTTCGGGTTTTTGTGGTTTGTCATCAAATGGCGAATCTGTTTCTGCAGCGCTGTTTGAGTCGACAATGTCTGATGATGAGGTACCCGGCCATGTGTGTCGATCACGTTTTGTAGAAAAGTTCTGGTTTGTAAAACCTGCATGCTGTTCAAGTTCGACAACAAAACGTCTTGTCAACGGCTTAGCCTGGCAGATGACTGACAATAACAGGAACAGCAACAGCGGTGCTACAAAGAGTGAGTGTCTAATCATTCTGTCCTTGCTATCTGGTCTACAGAGAGGAAGGATAGATCACCTCACGAAATAGGGTGTCGTAAATATCTGCGTTCACATGCTTCAGTGTTGAAATCCAGACGTTTTCTCAAGTTGCACAGATCATTTTTCGTTGTGTATACATTCCCAGGCAAAGAGGTTGTTGCAAAAGCAGCAGGTAAAGCCAGGCCACTTGTTAACGCTGCATCGGTGAAGGGGGGCACTTCTGCGGTAGCCTCTGGAGCGTGGAAACGAATTGAATCACGTTTTTATCATTCATCAGATTCATGTTTTTGATTTAATAGCATCAATGCAGGATATTTAGCTTCTTATTTAGTGGGGTTGTTTTGTTAATAGAATGAAATATTGAGTAACAAAAGAAAACCGAAGCCCTTTAATAAGGTGACCTGCATCAATGAATTGGTGTTTTCATGGTCTTTCGGGTTAAGTCGATTGTTTTAATTCAATATCCTTTCTGCTGTCAATTGATCTTGTTGTAGCGCCTGCTGGTTTGCTTACTGCACAGATAAAAGTGCGAATAGTTTTGGGCGAATTGAGATCAAAATTTCTTGTTAATAAGCTTATTTAAATACCCTTCACCGAGAGTGATGAAAAATAATTACAAGGAAAAATGATGCAGTACACACGTTTAGCCAAAGCGATTGCATTGACTCTACCTGCTATGTTGCTGGCAGGTTGTGATGATGTTCTAAACGACGATGTTGATGAAGTTACCCTGCAACCCCAGACGTTGAAGTTTGATCCAGCCAATGGTGTTATTCCTTACCCCAACGATATTGTTGGGCTCGATGAAGATGGCACACTGAAAGTACCCGGAGAGACAGATTGGGCTGATACTCCGGGTGATAGCCCTAATACCTTTTGGAACTACTATGGCACTCAGCAGTGGGGTACATCGGTTCCAATGGTTCTGGAATTTGTCAAGGCTCCGGAAGAATCCGGGGGCTCACCCGGCATTGATCCGGCTACGTTTCAGGGAAGCATTAAAATGTTCCGTGAAAACGCTGACGGCACGCTTGAAAGTCTTATTTGGAATGAAGATTTTCGAGCGATTCTGGCAAAAGCGGGCACTATTAATATTGAGCCTCTGAAGCCTTTTGATGAAGATACCCGCTATTTTGTCACTCTGACAACGGGAGTTAAGGATGTTCATGGTCAATCTTTGCAGGCTTCATCTGCCTATAAGCAGCTCTTAAGCAGTAATGATGAAATGGGGCTGCATTTGCAGGATGTGATTGATCGGTTGGCAGGGGCTGGTATTTCTGACAACAGTATTATATATGCGGCTGATTTTACTACGGGCACTAATGTTAGTGTGATTCGACCTGTTGTTGAAAACTACCTTAATGAGTACTCATCAGACACCAAGATCACAAATTTAGTACCAGAGGCTGTTCCATCAGATCAGAAAAATACGCTTGTTGCAGGGTTTTCTGATCTGCTGAAGAAGGAAGGCGTGTCCATTCCAGAACCAGATTCGACAGAAACGCCTGAATACCGGGTTTTCTCTGCGACCATCAACTTGCCGGCCTATCTGGACACACCTGAGATGGGGCAGAACTGCGATTACAATGAATATGTTGACAGTATGCAGGAAGGTGGCAGCCATGACAGTCATCCTGAGAACTTCAATGAGTACAGGGTGGCACCACAGGTATTCTGCTCAGGCGCTTTCAGTTATTTCCAAACAAACGACGGTACGCCTATCAATGCCAGCAATGCTTCTGATATCCGAGTGTTTAAAGAGCCGGATCAAAATGCCATAAATGCCAGAATCTATCTGCCTTCTGGTGCAGTTCCCGCTGACGGATTTAAAGTGGTTATGCATAGCCACGGCTTCGGTAGTTCAAAAGATGAGGCTGAGCTGTTTGCTGAACAACTGGTTGGATCCGGTTATGCTGTGGTTGCCATCGACCATCCTCTGCACGGTGACAGAGTAGTAGATATTGATGGCGACGGTGTCGCTGATCTGGATGCTTCGGTTCGTCGGACTGATTATGCCAGTCCTGAAAATCTGTTAACCACCCGTGGCTTTATGTGGCAGGTGGCTCTGGATTATGTCGGCATTCGCATGGCTATTGCCAATGGTGTGGGAGACGATCAGGGTAATACGCTTCTTGATACCGGGAATGTACATATGTTAGGGAGTTCGCTGGGAGGAATTCACAGCACTATTATCTCTGGAATGATCAGAGATGCTCAGGAGAATATACCCGCTTATAAAGAGCAACTGGATCTGAAGACAACAACGGTGAATGTACCCGGTGCTGGTGTAGCCACCGTTCTGATGCAGTCTCCTGTTCTATTTCCCGAATTGCAAGAAGACGTTCTGCACTCTGCTGCTTTCCGTTTATTTATGGCTGAAAAACTGGGTTTATATAATCCTGTAACAGAGCTTTCTAAAGATGAAAAAGTGGCGGCTCTCGATAAAACCGATGAGTATCGCGATGGCTTGGAAGGTGTCGATCTGACCCGGACCGATCAGATTACTGATGAGGAAATACGTCAATTGGCCGATGACGTGCTGGCAGCCAGTGCTGCCATGGGTAACTCATCACCAGCTGACTTTGCTGAATTTGAAGAGCAAATCTGGGTAGCCTACGAAAGCCCTGCCGAGATTGCTTATCAGGCCATTATTGATCCTTCCGATCCGATCAGTTATGCCAGGGTGCTGGCTCAATATCCCGATGAGCCCATTCTGTTGAGTGAAGCGGTCGGAGACGGTTCAAACGATTTGAATATAGCGGGTCTTGCTATTGCTCTGGCGACAGAGGGTAATGAATACAATCCGGGTGACTTTGTGATTGTAAACCAAGCGGATGAAATGCCTCTGGGTGGTACAGATCCTCTGATCAGAACATTAGGTTTGGATCTGCTGGTTGGTGGTGAAAATGGTGAAAAGAGCGTTACCACCATCCGTGGCGCTTCCCGTTATGGTTATGGCACTCATATGTCCAGTTTTGTTCCTATGCCTTTGGCTATAATCGATCCGGATCTGCTGCCCAATGACATGCAAGTTCATAATAGCATTGTTAAAGCCACTCTTTCATTCATGGACTCGAACGGGTCTTTTGTGGAAGTTAAAAACTATGGCCTTACCAATGGCGATAATCTTTTGCTGCCTGAAGAGGATTTCCCGGAGCAGCCAGAGTATAAGAGGAGATAATTCTTGCTTTAAAGAGGGTGTTGCATAATCCTGGTTCCCAAGCTTTTAGGCACTGCGGGTCTCAGTTTGGGAACGAGTCAGAGAAGGGCTGCATTTATCAACAGTCTCTTGGTACGCCCTAAAACACTCTATTTTTTCCTTTGTTCCTCAAATTCACTCTTTGCCAATTGGTAACCGGGAGCACCAGGAGCATAATAGAGTTCATTAAACAAGTCTTCGGTTTTAATACTTCCCAAAAAACCACATGTCAGTGAAGATTCGTAGCTTGTTTTTTTTGCAGTGCCAATTATTGTGAATATCATCTTGCCTCTATAGTAGATGCGATGATAACCGGTAACACTGCCATCACACTCTGGACGGACACTAAACGGTTGTGAAATTTTTGAAATATCGGAAGGTTCAAGATGTTCAAGTAACTCGATGGCATTCCTGAATACCTGGATATCCGGAGAAGGAGATTCTGCTTTGGAATGCACATCATTTTCAATGAGAATAGTCATTAACCAATTCATTTGCTTTATGATTCGTGACACAAAGACTCTGGTTTTGTACGCTACTTTTGCGTCAGCCTGATGGGCCTGTGATGGAAGGGGTTGTATTTCTGTCATTGCATAATGAGCGCGGCCTAACGATTTTTCTGCGGAAATCAGTGCCCCTTCAGCGAACTCACTTCTATTGGGTGCTTTTCGGAGTTCACAAACGCCGTGACAGGAATCGGCGTAACACGCTAAACCCAGAGTATGTTGGTCTTGTTCGGGGCCTTCGTTACCGCCACCAGAGCCAGACGACAGGAGACTGTTGACAGAGCCTGTAGCATGAGTGGTTACCCCAGAGGCTTGCTGACCGGATGATTGTGATGGCGGGTTTTGTTGGTCACTTTGTTTTAGGTTGCAGTGTTGTTGGTTTTGTTCAGGAAGCGTCGTTGTGGTGATCGTAAACGGGTCATCCTGACTTACCTCCAGTTGATCTCTTGGGTTAAACAGCAGTGAATCGGGATTCCAATAGTGTTCTAAAAACCAGCCGACAGCGACAAACGCCTCTTCAGGTACCCATGAATAAGGTTTGCCGCCAAGAGCGGCACCATGGGTAGTCAGGATCAGTTCGTAAGCAATCAGCAGATTGGTGACGCGAAGCAACTGCCATGAAATAGACTCAGTAAAGGTCGTTGTTAACCCGTAACCGCCAAGTCTGAGTGGTGTGTCATCAGGCGGCAAAAAACCTGCATAATCGTTTGTGTCGGTAAGGTACTTCGGATTGTCCAACAATGTATTCAGGTCGTGCTTAACAAAAAAGCTCTGATAGGTCTGTTGATGCTCCATAACAAAACGCCTTGTCAACGATTCTGCCTGACAGATGACAGATATAGACAGAAGCAGCAACAGCCGCGCCGCAAAGAACGATTGTTTCATTATTCGATCCATGCATTACCAGATTCGTAGTCGGGAAAGGTAGATCAGGGAAATAGCAAATCAAGAAAATATGCGTGTCTTGCTGTCTATAACAAAAGGTTGCACTGATATGGCAAAATATGTCCCTCATATTCACTTTTTGCAGACTGGTAGTCGGGAGCATCAGGAGCATAATAGAGTTCATTAAATAAGTCTTCGGTTTTAATAGTTCTGCGTATTCTGGCATCTTCTTCCCGATGCATTTTTATCTGATGCAACCTTTGGTTTTTGACAAAAAAACCGTTTTTTTGATTTGTCACTTTCCCGATCTATTTTTTTCTTTATAAATTAGAGCGTAGAGATGGAATAATGAGAAACTCATTCTTTGTGACACTGCTAGCGATAATATCTGTCTTCTGCCAAGCCGAAGTGTTGACAATGCGTTTTGTTGTCGATTCTCAACAGGATGCAGGCTTTTCAAACCAGGGCTTTTCTATAAAGAGTGATCCCAATACACTGCCGCATATCCCTTCAGACATCGCTGACAAAGATGGCTATCCAGGGTCAAATTTTCTGTCTTCTGATAAACGACATAGACTTAGCGGTTATGAGTTAAAGGCGGCCCTTACCAAGTTCATTTCAGTGCAATGGCTTTACGCTACGAATCTGGTGCTTGCTTACGAACGTGTCTTTACCATCCATGACGCCGCTCTGGGCGTCAAGCCGATTTCATGGCTACCTTTAGAAGTGTTTGTCCTTATTGGTTTACTTTTGAAAAGCTATTGGAAACCCGATTCACTGCTGTTTAACCCGATAGAACAACTGGTGGTCAGTCAGGATGAGCCGTTTGCGATCACCTCTATGATGCTCCCCGGAAATGACCAACAATACGGCCAACAAAACCAGCAGCCATCATCATCCAGTCAGCAAGCCTCAGGAGCTACCTCCACCCAACTTAACGGTTATTCTACCAGCCCTCTGTCTTCTGGTTCTGGTGGCGGTAACGAAGGCTCCGAACAACACCAGCATACTTTGGGTTTGGATTGTTACGTCGATTCCTGTCATGGCGTTTGTAAACTCCGATCATCAACCGATAGCAAAGAGTCCGCTGAAGGGCCGCTGAATAATGGTGTTTTTCCAGCTCAATTCTGCACTGAACGCACTGATATCATCCAGGCAATCGGCTATGTTAGCGTGTCTGTTTCATCCATAAATCCAGAAATGGTGTGCACCTTGCTTAATCAAGGGTTTGATGCAAATGCTCGGGGCCACAAGGGTTCACTACTGCATTATGCGGTATGGGCAGGTCAGAGTAATACTGTCGAATTTCTGTTGGCTCATGGTGCTGACCCCAATGCCCCGGACCGCACAGGTCGCTGTCCGCTATGGTTTGCGGTATGGGATGGACATGTTCAAATCGTTGAGCTGCTGTTGCATAGCGGTGCCAGTCTGTATCATTACAGCTATTCTGCCCGTGCGCTGCTGTTGTGCGGGGCGATTCGCAGTGGTCCGCAAATGACAGCCATCCTTCTGGCCAACGGCGTGGAGCCGAATGATCCCGGAGGCATGATATTTCCTTTGTCTGTGGCGGTAGGCGCACTTTTTCCGCGTCTAGAGGCGACTAAGCTCATGCTGGCCAATGGTGCCAAGCCAAATGCTCGTGATTTTATGGGCGTGAAAGTTGTTCATCGAGCTCTGCAAAATATGCTAGGTTATTTTCATTACCCAAAAAAAGCAGAAATCATCACCCTTTTGCTGGACAACCACTTTGATCCATATGAGCAGTTTCGGGTTTGCCCAAATAGCGGTAATGATCACAATAAGCCCGATTTTAGCCTGCTTCATGAGGCTGAAAAGTTCGGGCATATCAAAGCTGTTAACATCCTGAAGAATTATACGCCGAAACTTTATCAACCGGCGTCGTTACAGTGTTGGGCCCGTGCCTCTATCCGCTCGCGGCTGATACAGAACCGGATTAACCTGGCGCCGGCCCTGTCCACCAATTCTCATTGCCTGCAGCAGCTGCCCAGGCACCTGAAAGTTTTTTTGTACCGACCGTTATCCTTTCAGGACAGCAGCAATTAAGAACTTACCGGCTCAGTGGTCTGGAAATTCTCTTGCTGGATTAGCCAGTGTACCTTCCCTGACTATTCTATTATCTCTTGAATGCCTCATATTCATTTTTTGTAGATTGGTAACCGGGTGCACCAGGAGCGTAATAGAGTTCATTAAATAAGTCTTCAGTTTTAATCTTTGCTGATTCCCCAGATGTCCAGCGTTCTGCAAATCTGGTTTCACTTTCAGTTTGTGTCACCGTGAATAACACATTATCCCTGTAATAGACGATGTACCAAGTATCGCTGTAGCCACTACAGTGTGAACAGTCACAATTCGAGTCAGTCATTTCAGAACCTTGTGAAATATCGGAAGGGTCAAGATATTCAAGTAGTTCGATAGCATTCCTGAATGCCTGAATATCCGGGGTAGGGGGTTCCGTTTTATAATGCACATCGTTTTCAATGAGAATAGTGATTAACGAGTTCATGTGCTCTATGATTTCAGAGACAGTATTACCCGCTGTTTCGTTTGATTCATCTATTTCGGTGCCAGGCACGGCGTTAACAAGTGACTCAGAATGCTCATCTACTTCCTCTAACTTGGGCTTTTTCGCCTTTTGCCCTGTCTCATCTTTGCTTGCTTCTTCTGTGGCATCTTCATTCGATCTTTTGCGAAGCCAACACGATGAAGTCTCGGTTTTACTCGCTTCTTCTGTGGCATCCTCATGGGCGTGTGGCTGAGAGGGTTGTGTTTCTCTCGTCTCATGATGAGTGTGTTCTGTCGGACTTTCTGCGAAAGTCAGCGTCCCTTCAGCTGATTCACCGCCGTTGGATGCTTGTCGGAGTTTACAAACGCCGTAACAGGAATCGACGTAACAATCCAAACCCAGTGTGTGCTGGACTTGTTCAGGACCATCATTACCGCTGCCAGAGCCAGACGACAAGGGGCGGGTGACAGACCCACCGACATGGTTAGTTGTCCCTGAGGTTTGCTGGCCGGATGATTCTGATGGCGGGTTTTGGTGGTCACTTTGTTGTTGGTTTTGTCCGGGGAGCGTCATAGTCGTGATCACAAACGGCTCATCCTGACTGACCTCCAGTTGATCCCCGGGGTTAAAGAGCAGTGAATAGGGGCTCCAGTAACTTTTTAAAAGCCAGCCGACAGCGACAAACGCTTCTTCAGGTATCCATGAATAAGGTTTGCCCCTCAGAGCAGTGTCTCTGGTGGTCAGGATCAGTTCGTATGCAACCAGCACGTTGGTGGCGTAAAGCAATTGCCATGAAATGGACTCAATAAAGGTCATTGTTATCCCGTAACCGCCAGGCTTGTGTTGTTTGTCACCGGGCGGCAAAAAAACCGAATAGCCGTTGGTGTCGGCAAGGTACCTCGGATTGTCCGACAATGAATTCAGGCTGCGCATAACAGAAAAGCTCTGAGTGGTCTGTTTATGCTCGATAACAAAACGTCTTGTTAGAGATTCTGCCTGACAGATAGCAGACAGAGGCAAAAGCAGCAACAGCATTGCCGCATAAAGCGATTGTTTCATTATTCGATCCATACGTTACTAATTTTGAAGTGAGGAAAGGTAGATCAGGGAAGTGGTAATTCAAGAAAATAAGCATGTTGTGCTGTCAAAAACCAAAGGTTGTACTGATATGGGTTGAAAAGATATTGCCTGCCCGGTTGTCCATTGCGACCTTTTGGAAAAGAACTTCCTTGGTCATCGCCTTCTAGCAGCCTGTCGGACTTAAGCGTCCGTAGCGAGGATTGCAAGAAATTGAGG
>NZ_JAHHPQ010000560.1:0-1427 GCF_024606245.1 Endozoicomonas sp. SESOKO2 | reverse complement strand
AACAGGAACCTGTTAGGTGACTAACGGGAATCTCGCTCCTTCAGGGGCGAGAGGAAGTCAACTTTTGGTATAAATACCTGGAATGAATGATAATCGTCAGTTGTTGTAAGTTGATTTGAAAACGCAGTAGCTTGGGAGCTTGTTGGCTCAGAGGGCTGAACAGGAGGTAAATTCATAGTAAATTCCTTATAGTTATTTATTCTTAGAGAGTTCATTCACCATAAAGTTCATAACAATCCGGCAACCGTGTCTGACAAATTCTTCCCGTTCGTTCCCGGGTTCTACCCCTCCACCTCACTCAGCTTTGCCTCACGGTTAAAGCAAACGTTGAATTTGAAGCCAGTGTGAGAATAAAGTTATATGAAGACAACCTTGCTATGTGCCTCTGCCGGAGGCTCGTTGCGCAGAGTGAACGCCAGGTCTGCTCTCTACCTTTCTCTGAGCCGCTAAAATTGGAAATTGTGATGGTCTGGCGAAAAAAACGGTTATCTGTCTCTGGCTGATTGAGCCTTCAAAGAGTTAGTAAGAGAGAGGTGCGTTATAAAGTCCTGATTCTTTCCATATGATCCAAATTCGCTAATTATGCGTAAACGCTCTAACATTGGGTTTTGAGACCTTAATTAATCACCGAAGAAAGGTGTTTTGTATGTTAAGAGTACTCTATCGTCTGCCTGACCTCTCCTTCGCCCAAAAGTTGAACGATCTTGCAGAAGCTGAAGGGGTTAACCACAACCGGATCCACATCGCTCACAAAGATCATCTGGCTACGCAAAAAAAACATCTGAATGATCTGTCCTTCCTCGAGGAATACGACACTGTCCACTCGGGTGGACGAGGGTTTCTCGTGGGCATCCTGTTGACAGTTCTGACCGGACTCTCGGTTCATGAGTTAACGGAGGGACATCCCGTTGCCTCAGTCGTTACCTTTTTCTCTTGCCTGGTGGTACTGGGTTACTCCACCTGGCTGGGAGGTTTGATCGGAGCTTCCAGTGACAACTTCAGGCTTCAACCTTTCCATGATCACATAGAGCAGGGGGGTAGTGTGGTCATGCTGGATGTTGAACCTGACTCCCTTTCAAAACTGATGCATGTGATTGCACAACACATCCCTGAGGCGGAACCGGCTGGCAGAAGCCAGAGGTTAGACAACCCATTTAAGGGATCATGGATTCTCAGAAAACACTCGTGAGGCTAGTTTATGAATCTGAAAACGCTGACTGCCATTGTTCGCCGGAAGCCGACCCACCTGGAATTGATCTCGGCTGAGGGTGACATCTATCTATGCCGCATTAACGATAAGGAGTGGCTTACCGAGCGTGCCGAAAAAAAACCCAAGGTCTTTCACAGCATCTTTGAGGCCAAATACACGTTAGGCAAATATCTGTCGGATCAGCTGGATATGGTCATGTCTACAACCTACGACGAAA
>NZ_JAHHPQ010000559.1:0-42470 GCF_024606245.1 Endozoicomonas sp. SESOKO2 | reverse complement strand
GTCTCTGCTTTTGTGATCTGACAGGGCATGAGCATTTCTGCAGACCTTTCCGCAGACTCGCTGCCGACCATCCTCTTCGACCAGGATAACATCACATGTTTTTTGCCCACTGTGGATTCTACTTTTGTGAGACGACAGGCTATTAGCATTCTTGAAGAGCTTCCCGCATGGCCGCTGCTGGCCATCTTCCCTGAACACAATCAGGTCACAGATTTTTTGCTCCGTGTCGTATTTTTTTTTGTGATCTGACAGGGATTGTTGGCAATGGGTAGTCGCTACGGGTGTGAGACAACTCGAAGCTGATATACCCATTGGGCCTGTGAAACAGACAACCGAACAAGAAATCCCGCCTTCTTCTGGAAGAGTACGAGCACCCAGACTAAGTAACCCATCGATTATAATCTGGTCATCATCGGTGACAGGTGAACTCTCAGACATTTGCAGATCATCATTGAGTCGCTCATCAGGGGCAGTGCCAGAGGCCAGCCCTGCATTCATCGAATGTGTAGCGTATCCGGGGTCAAAATAGTGTCTGTAACCAAGGTCGTCTTCATTGGCCGAATGAGGGCGTAAGCTTTGTCCGGGTGTTGCTCCTGCTGGCCGGAATTGACAAACGCCATGACAGGGGTGAACGAAACAATTTAAACCTAAACTGTGCAAATGTTCTTGTGGACTTCCAGTACCATCGCCAGAGTCAAAATACAGGAGTTGAGTGAAAGAGCCAGCAGGATGGCTGTTAGCTGCCAGGACTTGCCGGCAGGATGATTCTGATGGCAAGTTTTGTGGTGGGTTTTCAACAGAGCCATGCATCATGGTAATAGTCACAAACGGGTGATCTCCCTCCATCAGCACAAAGATTCCCTCCTGTTGTTCAGTCGATTTATAGAGCGGTGAATCGAGGTTCCAACAGCCTTTTAAGAGCCAGACAACACCGAAAACTACTTCAACAGATAGCCATGAGCTTGCAGGAGCATCTTTGGTGGTCATAATCAGTTCGTAAGCAACCAAAAGATGAATGGCATAAAGCCATTGCCACGAAATCGTCTCAATAATCACCGCTCTTGCTCCGTAACCTCCAGGTCTGCGTTGTTTTTCATCAGGCGACTTTGGTCTTGCGTAGCCATTGGTTCCGGTAAAGTCTGACGGGGTGCCTGATAATGAATACCGTTGAAGTTTTTTAGAAATGTTCTGTTCTGGAAAACCTGCATCCTGTTCAAGCTCGACAATATGATGCCTTGTCAATGCTTCGGTCTGGCAGACGACAAACAGCAACAGTAACAACAATGGCAAAAACAGTGGTAACAGCAGTGCCCCAAAAAGTGAGTGTTTAATAATTCTATCCTTGAGTTCTGGTTCTGAGAGAGAAAGGATAGATCAAGAAAACCTCCTGAAAGGACGGGTGTCAGATCAAGGACTGAGGTCATCGTTCTGGTCCAAATCAACAGGCTTGCGTTTTCGATGCACTCTTTTGTGATTAAAGAGGGCTCGAGCATTCCTGCAGACTGTCCCACATGGTTTCGGCTGGCCATGCTCCCCGACTACGGTGAAGTCACAGGTTTGATGGCCGGTGTGGTCTCTGAATTTATGATCTGCCAGGTTTTGAGCATTCATGCAGACCTTTCCGCATGGCTGTGGCTGGCCATCTTCGCCAAACACTTTTGCTCCACAGGTTTTTGGCCCGCTGTGCTTTTTTCTTTTGTGATTACTCAGGCTGCGAGCATTCTTGTATACCTTCCCGCATTGCCTCGACTGGCCATCCACCCCGACTGCTGTGAGATTACAGACTTGCTGCCCGGTGTGCTCTAGTCTTTTATGATGCGACAAAGATATTGCACTCTTGCAAACCGCATTGCATCCTTGCTGCTGGCTATCCTCCCCAACCACGATCAGGTGACAGGTTTGTTGCCCTCTGTGCTCTCTTCTTTTGTGACTTAGCAGGGCGTAAGCATTATTAGAGACCTTCCCGCATGGCCGCGGCAGGCCATCCTCCCCGACCATGGTCAGGTCACAGGTTTGTTGACCGCTGTGGACTCTGCTTTTGTGATCTGCCAAGGCCCGAGTATTCTTGCAGACTTTCCCACATGACCACTGCTGACCATCCTCTCCGACCACGATCACGCCGCAGGTTTTATGCCCACTGTGGATTCTGTTTTTGTGAACTGACAAAGCATTAGCATTCTTGCAGACCGTCCCGCATGGTCGAGGCTGGCCATCCTCCCCAATCACTGATTCGTCACAGATTCGTTGCCCTCTATGGTATTTGCTTTTGTGACATGACAGGGATCGAGCACTCTTGCAAACTGCACCGCATGGACGCTGTTGGCCATTCGTCTCGTTCACTGTCTCGTCACAGGTTTTTTGTTCGCTATGGACTCTGCTTTTGTGATCCCACAGGGCTTGAGAATTCTTACAGTATTTACCGCACGGTCGCTTCTGGCCATCCTCCCCGACCACGGTCACGTCACAGCTTTTTTGTTCAGTGTCGTATTTTTTTGTGTGATCTGACTGAGCTTGTTGCCATTGGCTAGCCACTCTGGTGATGAGACAACCGAGAGATGAAAAACCTTTTAGTCGTGAGGAATGGGCAATCGTACAGGAAATTCCATTTTTTTCTGGAAGACTATGACCTCCCAGACTGAGTAGCCCATCGATTATAACCTGGTCATCAGCTTTAGCAGATAAATTCCCGGGGATTTGCACATCTTCATTAAGTGTCCCGTCAGGGACAGTAGTAGATGTGAGCCCTACAGTCATTGAACGTGAAGCGTATCCAGAATCAAAATAGTGTATGCAACCATGGCAGTGTTTATTAACCGAATGAGGGTTTGAACTTTGTCCGGCTGATGTTCCTGATGGCCGGAATTGACAGACGCCATGACAAGGGTGAACGAAACAACTTAAACCTAAAGTGTGCGAGTAATGATGAGGGTCTCCGTTACCACCATCAGAGTCAGGATGCAGGAGATGAGTGAAGTAGCCTTTAGGGTGGATGATGGCTGACGGGACTTGCTGGCCGAACGATTCTGATGGCGTGTATTGAGGTGGGTTATCTCCAGAGCCGGGCATCACAGTTGTGATCGCAAACATATAACCCTCCTTTGTCAGCACGGAGGTTGCCACCTGTTGTTTAATCGGTTTAAACAGCGGTGAACAGAGGTTCCAATAGCTTTTTAAAAGCCAGCCGACAGCGAAAACGACTTCTACAGGTAACCATGAACAGGAGATGACGCTTATAGGGGCATCTTTGGTGGTCAGGATCAGATTATAAGCTACCAAAAGATGAGGGCCATCAAGCCATTGCCATGAAAGCGACTCCATGATGATCGTTTTTCCTCCATAACCTCCAAACCTGTGCCGATTTTCATCAAGCAGCGAAGTTGATCCTGCGTAGTCGTAGGTGTCGGTGAAGCCTGACGAGTCGCCCGGTTCTATACACCGGTGAGGCTTTATGAAAATGTTCTGTTTTGGAGAGCCTGCATCCTGTTCAAGCTTGACAATAAAATGTCTTGTCAACGCTTCGGCCTGACAGACGACAGACAACGATATTAGCAACAGCAGTGTCCCAAAGAGTGAGCCTTTAATAATTCTATCCTTGCGTTCAGATTGACAGAGAGGAAGGATAGATCAAGAAAATTAGTATGTTTTTCTCTCAGAGACCTTTCGCTGAAGCAGAAGATGGCACCAGACATAACTTCACTCGTTGTGCTCCACATCGAGAGGCTTGCGTTTCCGATGTCTTTTTTTGTGATCCGACAGAGCACTGGCATTCCTGCAGAGCTTCCCACATTGCCGCAGCAGGCCATCCTCACCGACCTCTATTACGTTGCACGAGGTTTGCCCGGCAGGTCGGGTTGTATCGGCTGTCCCGGCATCTTTTGATTCTGAGGCGACCCCGTCTGAGGCGACCACGTCCGAAGAGTTACAGCTATTGGTTGGTTTACTATCTCTGTTATGTGCCTGACATAGATGATCATTCGCACATTGGAACTGAATGGCAGGGGGACTATTTAATGCTTCCAAAGGTAAATACATTAAAGCGAGGTTTTAAGATGCTTTGCCAGTGAATGGGTGTGTTGCACGAAAGGTGACTGCTTGAGGTAATGGGCTTGCAGAATACTTGCTATCGGTCACCTATTCACCCTTTCATATCAAGCTTTGTCTCGAAATTGTCCCCTACAGAGAGAGGTAACAAGGTTAGAATGAACAAATAACAGCCAGATCTGACAATAGCCCTTTCACGAGCTTTTCCTGATCTATCCTTCCTCTCTGTCCACCAGAATGTAGGGATAGAATTATTAAACATTCCCTCTTTGCAGCACTGCTGTTGCTGATGTCTGCCTTCTGTCAGGCGAAGTCGTTGACGGAACGTTTTGTTGTCGAGCTTGAGCAGAATTCCGGTTCCCCAAACAAAAGCTTTTCTATAAAGCGTGGCTGTCATACATTGACGCAGGATCCACCAGTCATTGCCAATACCAACGGCGATGCAGGACCAGATTTGCCGCCTGATAACAAACGACACAAATATAAAAGTTACGGAATAAAAACGACCCTTATTAAGTCGATTTCGTGGCAGTGGCTTCACGCTGCTCACCTGCTGGTGGGTTACGAACTGATCCCGGTCACCAAGGACGTGCGTCTGAGTTCCACCCCTTATTTATGGCTACCTATAGAAGTGGTTGTTGTCAGTTGGCTTTTAAAAAGCTACTGGAATCCCACTTCACCGCTGTTTAACCACAGTCAACACCAGGAGGCAGCCTCTGTGCTCACACAGGACGGTCAACCGTTTGCGATCATCACTATGATGCATGGCTCTGGTGATAACCGACCACAATGTACACCACTAGAATCATCCGGCCAGAGAGTCGGGATAGCGAGCTGTCACCCTGCAGGCTCTTTCAATCATCTCCTGTATTCTGACTCTGATGGCGGTGACGGAGGGCCCCGGGAAAACTCACACACTTTGGGTTTCAATTGTTTCGTTCATCCCTGTCATGGCGTTTGTCAATTTCCGGGAGCAAGATCGGGACAAAGCTCACGCTCTCATTCGCTGAATGAACACGGCCTTACTTGCATAGGCTATTTTGGTCCCGTAAACGCAATACACCCAATGAGTCCCGCGTCTGCCAGCAACA
This sequence comes from Endozoicomonas sp. SESOKO2, assembly GCF_024606245.1. Classification (NCBI taxonomy): domain Bacteria; kingdom Pseudomonadati; phylum Pseudomonadota; class Gammaproteobacteria; order Oceanospirillales; family Endozoicomonadaceae; genus Endozoicomonas; species Endozoicomonas sp. SESOKO2. The sequence goes on along the minus strand of NZ_JAHHPQ010000559.1, from coordinate 37,338 downwards.
ATGGCCCTGACGGGGCAGTGAAAGATGATGTACCAACACATCGGAATGTGCCTGTCTCTGCTGATGACTTGGTTATAATCGATGGGTTACTCAGGCTAAGTAATCCCGGTCTTCCAGAAGGAAGCGGGATTTCCTGTACAGCTCCCCGTTTCTCATACCCAATCGGGATTTCACCTCTGGGTCGCCTTCCTTCCTGCAACGTGACCGTGTTCGGGGAGGATGGTCTGCAGCGACCCTGCGGGAAAGTCTTCAAGAATGTTCGATCCATGTCATCTCACAAAAGCAAATACCACACCGGACAAAAAACCTGTGACCTGATAGTGGCAGGGAAAGATGGTCAACAACAGCCATGCGGGGAAGTCTTCATGAATGCTCATACTCTTGCGAATCACAAAAGAAGCGTACATAGCGGGCAAAAAACCTGCAACGCAACACTGTTCACAGAAGATAATCAGCCGCGACCATGCGGGACCATCTTCAAGAATGCCCAATCTCTGTCGACTCACAAAAGCCAATATCATACCGGGCAAAAAACTTGTGAGGTGACCGTAATCGGGGAGAAGGGTCTGCGGCGATCCTGCGGGAAGCTCTGCAAGACGGCTAGTGCCTTGTTGGTTCACAAAAGAAACGAACACATCGGCGAAAAAATCTGTGGCATGACCGTGCTCGGAGGGGATGGCCAGCCGCATCCCTGTAGGAAAGTTTGCAAGAAACCTCAAGAGCTGGCGGATCACAAAAGAAGAGACCACAGCAGACAGCAAACCTGTGAAGAGACAGACATTGGGGAGGATGGCTTGCAGCGACCATGCAGAAAGATCTTCAAGAATACTAAATCCCTGACGGAGCACAAAAGCAGATACCACAGAGGGCCACAAACCTGTGGTGCAACAGTGGTCGGTGAAGATGATCAGCCGCGACCATGCGGGACAGTTTGCAAGCATGGTAAAGCCCTTTCGGATCACAAAATTCAAGTCCACAGCGGGCAAAAAAGCTGTAAGGTGACCATGGTCGGGAAGGATGGCCAGCCACGGCCATGCGGCAAGATCTGCAAGAATGCTCATGCCCTTGCAAATCACAAAAGCAGACAGCACCGTGAGCCAAGAACCTGTGAAATGATAACAGTTGGGGTGGATGGACAGCAGCAGTCATGCGGAAAGATCTTTAAGAATGTTCATTCCCTGTCGGATCACAAAAGAAGACATCGAAAACGCCAGCGTGTTGATGAGAATCAGGACGACGACAGAGCTCCTGAAGAAGGTAAAGTGAAAAGTGAATAAGCAACGATCAGACCGGACAGCAGCGCTCCCACGAGCTTTTCTTGATCTATTCTTCCTCTCTGTCAACCGGAATGCAGGGATAGAAATATTAAACAATCACACCTTACTGCACTGGTGTTGCTGATGTTGTTGTCTAACGTCTGTCAGACCGAACTATTGACAGGATCTTTTATTGTTGAGCTTGACCAAAATGCAGATTATCCAAATCAGAGTTTTTCTATAAAGTATGGCTGTCATACATTGCCACATTACCCGCCTGTCATTGCCGCCTCTAAAGTTTATGCAGAGTCAGATTTGTCATCTTATAACAAACGACAAAAAACGTTCAGTTATCGAATAAAAACGATTTTTGTTGAGTCGATTACGTGGCAATGGCTTTACAGTTGGCACCTGCTGGTGGTTTACGAGCTGATCCTGACCACCAGAATCACCCCTCTTGGTTCCACCTATTATTCATGGCTACCTGCAGAAGTGGTTGTCGTTGTCAGTTGGCTTTTAAAAAGCGATTGGAACCTCAATGCACCGCTGTTTAAAGCGCTTGAACTGCAGGAGTCAAGATCCATGCTGATACAGGAGGAGGATCATCCATTTGCGAGCATCCCTATGATGTATGGATCGGGAGATAACCCAACACAATACCCACCCTCAGAATCATCGGGCCAGCAAGTTACCAAAGCCACCACTGAACCTGCACGCTCTTTTACCAGTCTCCAGTATTTTGTCTCTGGCGACGATGAAGGAGACTCTCAACAAAACTCACATACTTTAGGTTTAAATTGTTTTGTCCATCCCTGTCATGGCGTTTGTAATTTCCGGATATCATTCGATAGTACAGAGTCCGTTGAATCGCAGCAGAACTCTCTGAATAGCTCGTACCCGTATTTGGCTGATGGACACCGCTTAAGTTGCGTAGATCAGAATGATCTTTCTGACGTTCAACTCCCATTCGATTATGACCCTGTATTTGATGGAAACCCTGGAGACGAAGTCGCCCATACCACCGACGTTGCCGGGTCACTCATTGATGATGTGGCATTGTTCGAAACCCTACCTTCCAAGACAGAGGATTTTGAGGTCGTTAATAAGTCACTCGATTTGCGGTATCTTCTCGAAGGAGACCAGATACTCTTTACTCATGACCATTCAGAAAGACAACCAACCACCACCGAATCATCCCAATTGGATCAGAGCCAACTTCATCTTTCTCACGAAGGAGCAATACCAGTTACACACAACACTAGACAATTCATATGTGATGTAACTGTGGTTGAGGAGAATGGTCTGCGACGACCATGCGGAAAGGCCTGCAAGAACGCTCGCGTGCTGTCGAATCACAAATGCGGATACCACCGCGGGGAACGAATCTGTGATGTGATCGTGATCGGGGAGAATGGCCAGCAGCGGCAATGCGGAAACGTCTGCAATAATGCTAATGTCCTATGGGAGCACAGAAGAAAAGTTCACAGTGGGCAACAAATCTGTAACGTTACCGTGGTCGGAGAAGATGGACAGCCAAGACCATGTCGGATGGTCTTCAAGAATGTTCCATCTTTGTCAACTCACAAAACCAAATACCACACCGGGCAAAAAAACTGTGCCGTGACCATAATCGGGGAGAATGGCCGGCAGCGAGCATGTGGTGTGGTCTGCAAGAACGCTGCAGCCCTGTCACATCATAAAAGAAGAGAGCACTCCGGACAAAAAATCTGTGATTCAACTGTGGTCGGGGAGGATGGCCAGCTGCGGCCATGCGGGAAGGTTTGTAAAAATATTCAAGATCTGTTGGGTCACAGAGGCAAAGTCCACAGATTACAACAAATCTGTGACAAGTTCGTGTTCGGGGAGGATGGCCAGCTGCGGCCATGCGGAAAGGTCTGCAAGAATGCTCCTGCCCTGTCGCTTCACAAAAGACGAGATCACACCGGGCAAAAAGCCTGTGACGTGATAGTGTTCGAGGGGGATGGCCTGTCGCGGCAATGCGGAAAGATCTGCAAGAGTAAAGAAGAGCTGCATTATCACAGAAGAAAACATCGGAAACGCAAGCCTGTTGATTTGGCACAGGACAATGATATCAGTCCTTGATCTGGCACCCGCCGTTCACGAGTTTTTCTTGATCTATCCTTCCTCTCTGTTAACCAGAATGCAAGGATAGAATCATTAAGCACTCTCTTTTTGCAGCACCGTTGTTGCTGATATTGTTGTTATCTGTCGCATGTCACGCGGAACCGTTGACAGAATGTTTTGTTGTCGCGTTTGAACAGAATACAGGCTCTCCAAACAAAAGCTTTTCTATAAAGCCTGTCCGGCACACGTTGACACACAGCCCGTCAGTGATTGCCAAAACAAACAGCTATGCAGAACCCGATTTACCATCTGATAACAAGCGACATAGACCTGGCAGTTACGAAATGAAAACGCCCCTTGTTGAGTCGATTTTCTGGCAATCGCTTTACGTTTCCAATCTGCTGATGGGTTACGAACTGACCATGACCACCAAAGACGTCTCTCTTGGTTCGACCCCTTATTCATGGCTACCTGTAGAAGTGATTGTCGTTGTCAGTTGGCTTTTTAAAAGCTATTGGAACCCCCAATTATCCCTGTTTAACCCGATTGAACTACAGGAGGCAAACTCTGTACTGAGAGAGGGGGATGAGCCGTCTGCGACGATCAGTATGATGTATGGCTCTGGTGATAACCAAACACAATACCTGCCATCAGAATCAGCTGGCCACCGAGTCCCGGCAGCTAGCAGCCAACCTACAGGCTCTTTCGTTCGGCTCCAGTATTCTGACTCTGGCCGCAGTAACAGAGACCCTCATCAATATTTGCATAGTTTAGGTTTAAATTGTTTCGTCCATCCCTGCTGCGGTGTTTGTCAATTCCGGCCATCGGGAGCAACCCCCGAACAAATCTCATGTCCTTATTCAGAGAATATAAACATGCATAGTCGTATACAACATTTTGATTCTGGAAACGTAACGCAACCAATGAATTCAGGGGCCACCTATATTAATAAGCCTAACAGATCAGTCAATGACGATGTCCCAATGCCCGGGAATGTGCGTGTCTCTGTAAATGACCAGATTATAATTGATGTGTTACTTAGTTTAGGTGGTCGTAGTCTTCCAGAAGAAAACAGGACTTCCTGTACGCTTGCCCAATTTTCACGCCCGGTGGTGCCATCATCTTCGGGTTGTCTCCATTCCGGAGGGGTTACTCATTGCCAGCAAGCCCTTTCTAATCGTAAAAGAAGAGACTGCACCGTGCAGCTAACCTGTGACGTGATAGTGGCTGGAGAAGATGGCCAGCAACTACCGTGCGGGAAGGTCTGCAAGGGTCTTAGAACCCTGGAAAATCACAAAAGAAGAGCCCACACGGAGCAAAAAACATGTGACTTGAAAGTGGGCCGTAAGGATGGCCAGTCGAAGCCATGCGGAAAAACCTTCAAAAATGCGTTATCTCTGTCGGTTCATAAAAGCAGATCTCACAGTGGGCAACAAATCTGTGAGGTTAATGTGATCGGGGCGGATGGCCAGCGGCAGCCATGCGGAAAATCCTGCAAGAATACTCATGCTCTGTCCGAACATAAAAGAAGAAACCACGGCAGACATCAAACCTGTGAGGTAGCCGTGGTCGGAGATGATGGCCAGCAACGGCCGTGTGGGAAGGTCTGCGAGAATGCTAATAACCTTTCGATTCACAAAAGGAAACACCACACTGGGCAACAAACCTGTGACATATCCGTTGTCGGGGAGGACGGCCAACAGCGGTCATGTGGAACCGTCTGCAGTAATGTTCAGGAACTGTCATATCACAAAAGCAGGTACCACAGCGGACAACAAATCTGTGATATGAGTATGACCGGGGAGGATGGTGAGCTGCAGCCATGCGGGTCGGTCTGCAAGAATGCTCCCTCTATGGCAGTTCACAAAAGCAGATACCACAGCGGAAACAAAACCTGTGATGTGACCGTGGTCGGGGAGGGAGGGCAGCAGCGACCGTGCGGGTGGGTCTGTAAGAATGCTGGAGACCTGTCATCTCACAAAAAAAAAGTCCACACCGGCCAAAAAACCTGTGAAATAAGCGTGCCCGGGGAGGATGACCAGTCGCGGCCATGCGGGATGGTCTACAAAAATGCTCTGTCTCTGGCAGTTCACAAAAGCAAAGTCCACACCGGACAAAAAACCTGTGATGTGGCCGTGGTCGGGGAGAATGGCCAACAGCAACCCTGCGGGACGGTCTGCAAGAATGCTCAATCCCTGTCGTCACATAAAAGAAAAGAGCATACCGGGCAACGAAGCTGTGATGTAAAATTCGTCGGGGAGTGTGGCCAGGAACGAGCATACGCCAAGGTCTGCAAGAGTGCCAGTGCCCTGTCGGATCACAAAAGAAGACATCGGAAACGCAAGTTTGAAGACCTGAAGAAGGATGATGACCTTAACCCTTGAGCTGACACCTTCTCCTACAGAGCCTTGTTACTTTATCTTTTTTACTGTGAGAAATTTTTCATCACCAGGGGTGACAAAAAATTGTTTCAGTCACTCATGGTTGATTTATGAGTGGGGTGGTCGTCTTGATTCATATCAACAAGCTTGCGCTTTCGATGTATTCTTTTGTGATCCGCCAGGGCTTGAGCACTCTTGCAGACCTTCCCGCACGACTGTGGCTGTCCATCCTCTCCGACCACCTTTGCCTGACAGGTTTTTTCTCCGGTGTGGTATTTTCTTCTGTGATCCGACAGGGCTTTAGCATTGTTGAAGACCTTTCCACATGGCCGCTGCTGGCTATCTTCCCCGTCCGCGCTCACCTTACAGGTTTGTTGCCCGCTGTGGACTTTGATTTTGTGATCCGACAGGACTTTTGCATTCTTGCAGACGGTCCCACATGGTCGCGGCTCGCCGGCTTCCCCTACCACTGTCACACCACAGATTTGTGGCCCCCTGTGGTATTTGCTTTTGTGCTCCGACAGGGATTTACTATTCTTGAAGACCTTTCCGCATGGCCGCTGCAAGCCATCATCCCCGACCCTTGTCTCTTCACACGTTTGTTGTTCGCTGTGGTCCCTTCTTTTATGGTCCAACAGATCTTGCAGACTCTTCCGGGCCTTCCCACAGGGTTGCGGCTGACCATCCTCACCGATCACTATCACGTCACAGATTCTTTGCCCGCTGTGGTATCCACTCTTATGAGACGACAGGGCTTTGGCATTCCTGCTGACCTTCCCGCATGGCCGCTGCCGACCATCCTCTCCAACCACGGTCACGTCACAGGTTTGTTGCCCTGAATGTTCTCTGCCTCTGTGATCCGATAAGCTTTTAGCACCCTTGAAAATCATCCCGCATGGCTGCGGCTGTCCGTCCTTCCCAACCACTATCAGGTCACAGATCCTATGCCCGCTGTGGTACCCACTTTTGAGATATGACAGAGTTGTGACATTCATGCAGACCTTTCCACATGGCCGTTGTTGGAGATCCTCCCCGACCACTGCAATATCACAGACTTGCCTCCCTGTCCGCACTTGTTGTTTTCGATTAGACGGAGTTTGTTGGCAATGGGTAGCCCCTCCGGAAGGAAGACAACCCGGGGATTTTCGAAGACTGAGTAAACCATCCACTATAATCTCGTCATCAACGTTTAAGGGAACATTCCCGGGTATTTGCACATTATCATTGAGTATCTCGTCAGGGTCACTGATAGAGACTGCTTCTGCACTCACTGGTTGTCTGGCATTTCCAGGACCAAAATGGTTTGTGCAACCAAGACAGTGTTCATTCACCGAATGAGGGCACGCGCTTTGTCCGGGTGTTGCTCCCGATGGCTGGAATTGACAAACGCCATGACATGGATAAGCGAAACAATTTAAACCTAAAGTGTGTGAGAACTCTTGAGGGCCTCCTTTACCATCGCCTAAGTCAGAATACATAAGACGAATGAAAAAACCTCTAGGGTAAATGGTGGCTTCCCGGACTTGCTGACCGGATGGTTCTGATGGTGGATCTTGTGGTGGATTACCACCAGAGCCATACATCAGAGTGATGGTCGCAAACGGATAATCCCTCCGTGTCAAAATAGTAGTTGCCCCCTGTTGCTCAATCGGATTAAACAGGGGTGATTCGGGGTTCCAATAGTTTTTAAAAAGCCAACCGAAAATGACGACCACTTCTACAGGCAGCCATGAATAAGGTGCGCAGCATAGAGGGGCGTCTTTGCTGGTCAGGATCAATTCGTGACCCACCAGCAGGTGAGTGGCGTAAAGCCATTGCCACGAAATCGACTTAATAGGGGTCTTTTTTATTCCGTAACGGCTAGATCTGTGTCGTTTGTCATCCATTGACAAACCTGGTCCCGCGTCGCCGTTGGTTTTGGCAATGACTGACGGACACTTAGACGATCTATGACAGCCACGCTTTATAGAAAAGCTTTTTTTTGGAGAATCTGGATTTGATTCAAGCTTAACAAAAAAATGTTCTGTCAATGCTTCGACCTGACAGACGACAGACAACAACAATATCGGCAACAGCAAGGCTGCAAAGAAGGAGTGTTTAATAATTCTATCCTTGCATTCTGGTGGACAGAGAGGAAGGATAGATCAAGAAAAGCTGGAGAAAGGACTGCTGTCAGATCTGACCGTTACTTATTCACTTTACCCTTTTCGCCTCAACTTCTTTAGAAGTGAAGGCATCATTCTGGTTCACATGAACAGGCTTGCGTTTTCGATGTTGTTTTTTGTGATCCGACAGGGCGCGGGCATTCCTAAAGACCCTCCCGCATGGCCGCTGCTGACCATCCTCCCCGATTACGGCGATGCTACAGGTTTTTTGCCCGGTATGGTATTCGCTCTTGTGAGTCGACAGGGCTTTGGGATTCTTGCAGACCGTCCCGCATGGCCTTAACTGGCCATCCCTCACGATTACAATCACGTCACAGGTTTTTTGCCCTTTGTGGAGCCTTACTTTATGATCCGACAGGACTTTACGATTCTTGCAAATATGTCCGCAGGGCCGCGGTTGGCCATCCTCCCCGAGCACGTTCACGTCGCAGGTTTTTTGCCTACTGTGCTCTCTGATTTTGTGATTCGTCAGAACATGAGCATTCCTGCAAACCACCCCGCATGGCCACGACTGACCATCCTCCCCAACCACTGTCTCGTCACAGATTTTTTGGCTGCTGTGCTCTTTTCTTTTATGTTCCGAGAGGTCATGAATATGCTTGCAGACCACTCCACATGGCCGCGGCCGGCCATCCTCTCCGATCACAGTTACTCCACAAGTTCGTTGCCCGCTGTGCTCTCTTCTTTTGTGCCCCGACAGGGCATAAGCACTTTTGCAGACCTTTCCGCATGGTTCCGGTCGGCCAGCTTTTCTTACCACTGGTACGCTACAGCTTCGTTGCCGGCTGCGTTCTCTTCTTTTGCGCTCTGACAGGACATGAGCATTCTTGCAGACCTTCCCACATGGCGGCTGCTGAACCTCGTTCTCAACCAGTCTCACGTCACAGGTTGGAGGACAAACCGAGGCTGAAGCCCCCATTGAGTCTGTGAAATGGGGAGTCGTACAGGAAATCCCATTTTTTTCCGGAAGACTGCGATCACTTAGACAGAGTAATCCATCAATTATAACCTGATCATCAGCAGAAACAGGCTTATTCACGGACACGGGCACATCGTCTTTAGCTGGGCCGTTAGGGTCATTGGTATAGGTGGAGCCTGCGCTCATCGAGTATATAGCGTTTCCAGGACCAAAATGACGTTTGCAAACAAGGCAGCGTTCATTCAACGAATGATAACATGAGCTTTCTGGCGACGTTGCAACTGATGGCCCGAATTGACAAAAGCCGTGACAGGGATGGACAAAACAATGCAAACCTAAAGTGTGTGAGTACTGTTGAGGGTCTCCGTTACCGTCGCCAAAGTCAGAATACAGGAGACTGGTGAAAAAGCCTATAGGCTGGATATTAGCTTCCGGGACTTGCTGGCCAGATGACTCTGATGGCGGGTATTGTGGTGTTTTATCGCCAGAGCCATGCATCATTGCCATGGTCTCAAACGGGCAATCCCCCAGTGTCAGCGCAGAGATCAACTCCTGTTGCTCAATCGGATTTAACAGGGGTAAATCAGGGTTCCGGCAGTTTTTTAAAAGCCAACTGACAATCAGAGCCATTTCTATTGGCAGCCATGAACAAGAGCTGGAGTTTAGAGGAGAGTCTCTGCTGGTCAGGATCGGTTCATAACCAACCAACAGGTTTGTGGCGTGAAGCGATTGCAACGAAATTGACTCAAAAAGGGCTGTTTTTATCCCGCAACTGCATGGTCCTTCGACAATGAAATGACCTGTCAAAGGTTCGGCCCGACAGACGACAGATAATAGCAACATCAGCAATAGCATTGCTGCAAAGGGTGAGTTTTGAATAATTCTGTCCCTGCATTCTGATATACAGAAAGGAAGGATAGATCAAGAAAACCTCGTGAAAGGGCTTCTGTCAGTTCTGACTGTTACTTATTCACTTTGCCCTCATCAGGACTGAGGCCTTCGTCCTGATTCACATCAACAGGCTTGCGTTTACGTTGTCTTCTTTTGTACTCCGACAGGTCATGAGCATTCCTGAAGGCCTTTCCGAATGACCTCGGCTGGCCATCCTCCCCGACCACGATCATTTCGTAGGTTTTTTGTTCGCTGTGAGCCCTGCTTTTGTGAATTGACAGAGATAGCACATTCCTGCAAACCCTTCCGCATGGCCTCGGCTGGCCGTCCTCCCCGACCACGGCCACGTCGCAGGTTTTTTGCCCGCTATGAGCTCTGCTTTTGTGATCGGACAAAGATGACACACTCTTGCAGACCTTTCCGCATTGCTTCGGCTGGCCATCCCCCCCGACCACGGTCACGTCGCAGGTTTTTCGCCCGCTGTGATCTCTGTATTTGTGAACTGACAAAGATGACGCATTCTTGCATACCTTTCCGCACGCCCTCGGCTGGCCATCTTCCCCGACCACAAGCACTTTGCAGGTTTTTTGCCCGCTGTGATTTCTGCTTTTGTGAACCGACAAGGATGACGCATTCTTGAGAACCTTTCCGCATGGCCGCAGCTGGCCATCTTCCCCGACCTCGGTCACATCACAGGTTTGTTGACCGCTATGGTCCCTTCTTTTATGATCCGACAGGGCTTTAGCATTCTTGAAGACCCGCTCGCATGGCCCTTGTTGGCCATCCTCACCAACCACTTTTTCGACACAGGTTTGTTGCCCCGAGTGGGCTCTTATTTTGTGATTCGACAAGGCCACAGCATTGTTGCAGACCTTCCCGCATGGCCGCTGTTGGCCATCCTCTGAGACCACTGTTATGTCACATTTTTTTTGCCCGCTGTGATCCCTGCTTTTATGAACTGATAGCAATTTCGCATTCTTGAGGATCTTTCCGCATGGCCGCATCTGGCCGTCTTCCCTGACCACGGTCACGTCACAGGTTTTTTGCCCGGTGTGAGCTCTTATTTTGTGATCCGACAGAGCTCGAGTACCCTTGCAGACCTTACCACATGACTCTTGTCGGCCATCTTCTCCGGCCACGGTCACGTCACAGGTTCGCTGTCCGGTACGGTTTCTTCTTTTATGATTCGACACGGTTTGCTGGCAATGGGTAACCCCTCCGGAAGGAAGACAACCCGCAGGCGAAGACACCACTGGGCGTGTGAAATAGGCAAACGTACAGGAAATCCCCTTTTCTCCTCGAGGACCAGAACCACGCAGGCTGAGTAAACCGTTGATTATCATCTGGTCATCAACAGAGACAGGCACATTCCCGGGCATGGGTGCATCATCATTGGCTGAACCGTCAGGGTCTTTAGTGTAGGCCGACCCCGGACTCATTGAGTGTGTTGCGTTTCCAGAATCAAAATGGCGTATACAACCATGGCAGTGTTCATTCACCGGGTAACGGCATGAGTTTTGCGCGGGTGTTGCTCCTGATAGCCGGAATTGACAAACACCATAACAGGGGTGGACGAAACAATTTAAATCCAAAGTGTGTGTGGATTGTTCAGGATCTCCGTTACCGTCGCCAGAGTCGGAATACAAGAGACCAGTGAATGAGCCTCCAGACTGAGCAGTAGTTTCCTGCGGGACTCGCTGGCCGGATGATTCTGATGGCCGGTACTGCGATGGGTTATCAACAGACCCATACACCATTATGATGGTCGCATACGGTTGGTCACCCTTTATCAGCACAGATGTTGCCTCCCGTTGTTCATCTGCATTTTGTCGAAGTTCGATAACAAAACGTTCTGTCAATGGTTCGGCCCGACAGACGACAGATAACGACACTAGCAACAGCATTTCTGCAAAGAGTGAGTGTCGAAGAATTCTATCCTTGCGTTCTGGCATAGAAAGGAAGGATAGATCACCTTATGAGAGGATGGGTGTCAGATCCGGGACCGAGGTCATCGTTCTGAGCCGAATCAACAAGCTTGCGTTTTAAGTGTTTTCTCTTGTGCTTTGTCAGGGATCTGGAATTCTTACAGACCAGGCCACATAGCCGCTGTTGGCCATCCTCTCCGACCACGCTTACGTCACAGGTTTTTCGCTCGCCGTGGGCGCTTCTTTTGTGATCCGACAGTGCCTGAGCGTGCCTGCAGACTCTCCCACATAACCGTGGCTTGCCATCCTCCTCAACCACGGTCACGTCACAGATTTTTTGTCCGGTGTGGACTTTGCTTTTGTGACACGACAGAGCCTGAACATTCTTGCAGACAGCACCGCATGGCCGTAACTGGTCATCCTCTCCGACCACTTTTATGTCACAGTTTTTTGGCCCGCTGTGCTCTCTTCTTTTGTGATTCGTCAGTCTTCGAGCATTCTCACAGAGCTTTCCACATGGCCGGGGTTGGCCATCCCCCCCTACCCATGTTTCGTCACAGATTTTTTTTCCGGTGTGGTATCTGCTTTTGTGAACCGATAGGTCTCTGGCATTCTTGCAGACCTTCCCGCATGCCCATTGCTGGCCACCCTCTCCCATCACGATCACGTCACAGGTTTGTTGCCCGCTGTGGGCTACTCTTTTGTGATCCACGAGAATTTTGGCACATTCGCAAACTACCCCGCATGGCTGCTGCTGGCCATCCTCCCCGACCACGATCACGTCACAGGTTTTTGGCCCGCTATGATCTTTGCTTTTGTGAACTGACAGAACTAGCGCATTCTTGCAGACTTTTGCGCATGGCCGCGGCTGTTCGTCCTCATCGATCACGGTCACGTCACAGCTTTTGTGCCCGCTGTGAAGCCTTCTTTTATGATACGCCAGAGCTTTAGTATTTTTGCAAACTTCCCCGCATGGCTTCAGCTGGCCATCCTCATCGACCAGGGCCAGGTCGCAGATCCTCTGCCCGGTGTGGTCTTTTCTTTTGTGATTCAACAGGGCCTGTTGGCAATGGGCTCCCCCTCCGGAAGCAAGACAACCTGAAGGTAAAGTCTTCATTGAGTGTGTAAAACGGGTAAACGCAAAGGAAATCCTGTTTTCTTCTGGAAGACCCTGACTACTTAGACTGAGTAGCCCACTGATGATAATCAGGTCGTCAGGGGTGACAGGCAAATTCCCGGGCAATGGCACATCACTACAGGTACGTCTGGTGGGGCCAGTGTTGTAGGCGAGCCCTGCACTTTGTCCGGGTGTTGCTTCTGATGACCGGAATTGACAAACCCCATAACAGGGATGGGCGAAACAATTTAAACCTAAAGTGTGTGAGTTTTGATGAGGGTTTCTGTTATTGTCACCAGACTCAGAATACAGAAGACGGGTGAAAAAACCTACAGGGGCGCTGGCGACTGCCGGAACTTGCTGGCCTGATGATTCTGATGGAGGGTATTGTTGCGAGTTATCTCCGGAGCCAGGCACCATAGAGATGATCGCAAACGAATGACCCTGACTCGCCTGTTGTTCAATCGGGCTAAATAGCGGTGAACCAAGATCCCAATAACTTTTTAAAAACCAACCAACAGCGAAAATCGCTTCTAAAGGCAGGCATGAACGAGAGGTAAAGCGAATAGAGGCATCTTTGGTGGTTAGGATCAGTTCACAAACAACCAGCAGGGGAGTGGTGTATAGCCAGTGCCATAGAATCGATTCAATGATGATCGTTTTTAGTTCGTAACCGACTGGTCTGTGTCGTTTGTCATTAAGCAGAAAATCTGTTCCTGTGCAGCCGTTTCTGTCAACAATGAATGACAAAGTACACGACAATGCACGCAGTACACACTTTATAGAGAAGCCCAGGTTTGGAAAAACTGCTTTCTGTTTATGCTCGACAATACAGCCTTCTTTCAATGGTTCAGCCATAGAGATGACAGACAGCGACAATAGCAGCAACAGCAGTGCTGCAGAGTATGAGTGTTTAATAATTCGATTCTTGCGTACTAATTTAAAGAGAAGAAGGATAGATCACCTCATGAAAGGAGGGTTGTCGGATCAAAGACTGAGGTCATTGTTCTGGTGCACATCAACAGGTTTGCGTTTTTGATGTTGTCTTTTATGGTTGGATAGGGCTTTAGCATTTTTACAGACCCTCCCGCATGGTCGCTGCTGACCATCCTCCCCGACCACGGCCTCGTCACAGGCTTGTTGCCCGGTGTGATACCACATTTTGTGATTTGACAGGGCCTGATCATTCTTGAAGATCTTCCCGCATGGTCGCTGCTGACCACCCTCCCCGACCACTGCCTTGACACAGATTCGTTGCTTGCCATGGGATTTTCTACGGTGATAACACAAGGTTATGGCATTGCTAAAGACCTTTCCGCATGGCCGTTGTTGACCATCTTCCCCGACCTTAACCACTTGACAGGTTTGTGGTCCGGTGTGGTCTCTTCTTTTGTGATCTGCCAGAACTTGAGTATTCCTGCAAACCTTTCCGCATAACTGCTGCAGGCCATCGTCCCCGACTACTGTCTCGCCACAGATTTTTTGCTCACAGTGGTACTTGCTCTTGTGAACCGACAGAGCCAGAGCATTCTTGCAGATTTTTCCACATGATCGCTGGCCATCCTTCCCGATCACGGTCACGTCACAAGTTTGTGGTCCACTGTGTTTTCTTCTTTTGTGATCCGACAGGGTCAGAGCATTCTTATAAACTGTTCCACATGGCCGCTGGTGTCCGCCTTCAACTACCATCACGTCACAAATTTGTTGGCTGCTGTGGTCTGCTCTTTTTTTATTCGAGAGAGCTTTAGCATTCTTGGAGATCTTCCTGCGTGGTTGCGTCTGGCGATCCTCCCCGACCACTTTCTCGTCATAGGTTGGCTGCTCGCTGTGGATATTTGCTTGGTCATCCAACAGTTCTTGTTGGCATTTTTTAGCTCCGAATATAATATTCTCGGGTACTGGCAGAGCTTGTAATGTATCTTTCCGGGAAAGATGCGTTTGACTCTGATCCAACAGACTAAGTGACTCAGTAATGAACTCAAAATCATTAACAGTGGAAAGCAAACCCCTGAGCATTAGTTCATCATCATTGAGTAAGCCGATAGCATCAGTTGTATAATCGATTAAGTCTGAGGCCACTCCGTTTCCATCAGAAGTATCAATTAGTATTCCGAAAATTGATTCTTCTTCGGAATGTTTAGCCTCTACAGTATCAGAAGTACCTAAGCAACCAGGACACTGTCTATTCGCCAAATGCGGGCATGAGTTTTGTTCGGGTGTTGCTCCCAATTGAGCAACGGATACTTCTGCCCTCGCCTCTGGAGTGTGGATCGTTGCATAGGGCTCTGCCAAGTGGAACTCAGCGGCACTTCTGCTATCAAATAATGGTCCGAACTGACAAACGCCACGACAAGGATGGACGAAACAATTCAGACCCAAAGTATGCAGGTGTTGTTGAGGGCCTCCATCACCGCCACCATGGCCGTAGTCAGTATTCTGAAGACTAGTGAAAGAGCCTCTGTAGTGGCTCATTGTCTCTGGGGCTTGCAGACCGGATGGTTCTGAAGGCGGGTATTGTTTTTGGCCATGTCCGGAGCCATGCATCATGGTGATGATCGCAGACGTTTGGTCTTGAGTCAACTGTACTTCCACCGGGTTAAACTGCGGTGAATCAGGGTTCCAATAACATTTTAAAAGCCAACCGACAGTGACAACCAATTCTGCAAGTAGCCATGAATAAGGGGTAGAGTCAGGCGATGAAGTTGACCCCAGATGGCCCTCTTTTTCGGAAATTTCTGACAGGTTGTCTGTTAATGTATGCCGGTTGAGCTTGGTAGAAAAATACCGGTTTGGAGAAACTGTATTATAGTCAAAGTCAACAACAAAACGGCTACCAAACAGTTGAGCCTGACAAACGACAGATAACGACTGTAGCAGAAAGAGCGATACCGCAAAGTATGAACGTTTAATAATTCTATCCTTGCATTCTAATATACAGAGAGAAAGGATAGATCATCTCATGAAAGGATGGGTCTCAGATCGGGGACTGAGGTCACTGTTCTGGTCCTGATCAACAGCCCTGCGTTTTCGATGCCTTCCTTTATGGTTCGACAAGGCTTTGGCGTTCTGGCAGACTACCCCGCATCGGTACTTGAGCCCATCCGTCCCAACCAATGTTACGTCGCAGGTTTTTTTCCCACTGTGGTATCTGCTTTTGTGATCCCGCAGAGCTTGAGCATTCCTGCAGACCTTTGCGCATCGCCGCTGTTGTCGATCCTTATCAACCACGACCAGGTCACACATTTTTTGCCCTGAGTGGTAGTTGCTTTTGTGAGATGACAGCGCTTGTAGATTCTTGCAGACCTTTCCGCATGGCCATAGCTGACCATCTTCTCCGACCATGTTCACGACGCAGGTCTGTTGCCCGCTGTGGACACTTCTTTTGTGTTCCACCAGATTGCGAGAATTTTCGCAGGCCATTCCGCATGGCCGTTGCTGACCATCCTCTCCCACTACTGTCATTTCACAGGTTTTGTGCCCGGTATGGTATCTGCTTTTGTGAGATGACAAAGATGGAGCATTCTTGAAGACCGTCCCGCATGGCCTCTGTTGGCCATCCTCGCCGACCACAGTCAGGTCACAGGTTTTTTGACTGCTGTGCTCTCTTTTTTTGTGATCCGACAGGGCATGGGAATTCATATAGATCCTGCTGCAGGGCCGCTGCTGACCATCTTCCCCGATCACAGTCACGGTACAGGTTTGTAGTCCGGTATGTGCTTTTCTTTTGTGCTCCCATAGGCCTTGTGCATGCTTGAATATCTTCCCACAGAGCCGCTGCTGGTGATCTTCTCCGACCACGGCCACGTCACAGATTTTTCCCCCACTATGGTATTTACTTTTATGAGTCGACAGGGAAGCAGCATTCTTATAAACGCTCCTGCATGTTCGCTGCTGACATTCCTTCGCCACCACTGTCAGGTTGCAGTTCGCCCGCTTGGCAGGATTCATTGTATCGGCTACAGCAGCACCTTTTGAGCCTGAGGCGTCCCCGTCTGAGACGACTCCGTCCACAGGGTTGCGACGACAGCAATATCTATCAGCCATGGAGGGGCATGAGCTTTTTTCGGATGTTACCTTTGTACATCCTGTCGAACTTTCTACGGAATTCAGCGCTCCGCTATCGGATGAGTCGAATGATGGTCGCAATTCACAAACGCCACGACAAGGATGGACGAAACAATTGAAACCCAGAGTATGTGAGTGTTGTTCAGGGCCTTCGTTACCGTCACCAGAGACCGAATGCAGAAGGCCTGTGAAATAGCCTGCAAGGTGAGTGGTTGTTTTTGGGGCTTGCCGGTTAGATGATTCTGATGGTGGATATTGTGGCTGGCCATGTCCGGAGTCAAACATCGCAGTGGTGGCCGCAAAAGGGTAATGCTGACCCGCCTGTTGTTCAATCAGACTATGCGACGGTGAATTAGGATTCCTATAGTTTTTAAAAAGCCAACCGACGATGACAACCACTTCTATGGGTAGCCACGAATAAGGGATGGCGCTTATAGAGGCATCTTTGGTGGACAGGATCAGTTCGTAAGCAACCAGTAAATGGGTGAAGTAAAGCCATTGCCACGAAATCGTTTCAATGATGGTCGTTTTTATTCCATAACTATCAGCTCTATGTCGTTTTTCTTCAGGCAGCAAAGTTAATCGTGCGTAGCCGTCTGTATCGGTAATGCCTGGCAGGTCGCCCGGCAATGTATGCAAGTCAGGTTTTGTAGAAAACCTCTGGTTTGGAAAAACTACATTCTGCTCAAGCTCGACAATAAAGGGTCGTGTCAGCGATTCGGCCTGACAGGTGACAGACAGGAATAAAAGAAGCAACAGTGGTGCCGCAGAGAGTGAATGTTTAATAATTCTATCCTTGCATTCTAATTTACAAAGAGGAAGGATAGATCACCTCATAAAAGGACGGGTGTCAGTTATTCATTCACTTTACCTCCTTTAGAACTGAGGCCATTATCCTGGTTCAGATCAAAAGGCTTGCGCTTTCGATGCATTCTTGTGTGCTCGGACAGGGCTTCCGCACTCTTGCAGACTTTCCCACATGGGTGTTGATGCCCATCCAGCCCGACCAATGTCATGTCGCAGTTTTTTTGCCCGATGTGGCTTCTTCTTTTGTGATCTGAAAGGGCTTGAGCATTCTTGCAAACCTTTCCGCATCGCTGCTGCTGGCCATCCTTATCAACCACGGTCAAGCCACACTTTTTTTCCCCTGAGTGGAAGTTGCTTTTGTGAGATGACAGAGCTAAAGCATTCTTGCAGGCCTTTCCACATGGTTGCCCATTGCCATTCCCCCCGACTACGGTAACGTCACAGATTTGTTTTCCGGTGTGGATTCTGCCTTTGTGATTCGACAGGGCCTGAGCAGTTTTGCAGACCATTCCACATTGCCGCTTCTTGCCATCCCCGCCGATCACGGTCACCTCACAGGTTTTTTCCCCGGTGTGGACTCTGCTTTTGTGAGATGACAAAGCTTGGGAACTTCTGCAGAGCTTCCCGCACGGCCTTGGCTGGCTATCCTCCCCTACTACAGTTACGTCACAGGTTTGTTGCCTGGTGTGCTCTCTTGTTTTGTGATCCGACAGAGCTTTGGCACTGATGTAGATCTTCCTGCATGGCCGCTGCTGACCGTCTTCCCCAATCACGGTCACGGCGCAGATTTGTGGTCCGGTGTGTGCTTTTCTTCTGTGATCCGACAAGCCTTGAGCATGCTTGCAGACCTTTCCGCAAGGCCTCTTCTGACCATCTTCCCCAACCACAGCCACGTCACAAATTTTTTCCCCGCTGTGGTATTTACGTTTATGAGACGACTGGGCATTAGCATACCTAAAGACTGTCGCGCATGTTCGCTGCTGACTCTCCTTCCCTACCAAAGTCAGGCAGCAGGTTGCAAGCTTTACAGAGTCAATTGTATCGGTTGCACCAGCACCTATTAAGTCTGAGGCGACCCCGTCTATGGCGATTCCGCCTTCAGAGTTGCAATGGTAGCCATGTCTTTTGGCCAAACGGGAGCATGAGCTTTGTTCGGGTATTACTTCTTTGTGTCCTGTCGAACTTTCCACGGAATTCAGCACTCCGCTATCGGATAAGTTGGATGATGGTCGCAACTCACAAACGCCATGACAGGGATGGACAAAACAATTTAAACCCAGATTATGTGATTGTTGTTCAGGGCCTCCATTACCGTCGCCAGAGTCCGAATACAGAAGACCCGTGAAATAGCCTCTAAGGTGATTGTTGGTCTTTATGGCTTGCTGGTCAGATGATTCTGACCGCTGGCCCTGTTGTTGGTCATGTCCAGCGCCAGGCATCATAGTGGTGATTGCAAACGGGTGCCCCCCATGAGCCAAAATAGATGCTGTCTCTTGTTCAATCGGGTGAAACAGCGTTGAATCTGGGCTCCAATAGCTTTTTATAAGCCAAACGACAGTAATGACCACCTCTACCGGTAGCCGTGAATAAGGCTTGGAACGTAGAGCTGCGCCTTTGGTGGTCAGGATCAGTTTGTAACCAACCAGCAGGTGAGTGGCGTAATGCCATTGCCAGAATATCGACTCAATAAAGCTCGTTTTTATCCCGTAACTGTTAGCTCTATGTCGTTTGTTATCAAACAGCACGTCTGATCCTGAATACCCGTTTGTATTAGCAATGATTAACGGGCTGTGCGTCAATTTATGCTGGTCACACGCTATAAAAAAGTTCTGGTTTGGAAAACCTGCATCCTGCTGAAGCTCGACAATAAAGCGCTTTGTCAACGGTTTGGCCTGACAAACAACAGGCAACGACAGTAGCGGCAACATCAGTGCCATAAGGAGTGAGTGTTTAATAATTCTATCCTTGCTTTTCGGTTTACAGAAGGGAAGGATAGAACACCTGATAAAAGAGATTTCTACAACAGCATCCGAGCAGTTAAGATATTTTACTCAGCGATACAGACAGAGGTGACATGAAAATTTTTCTGGTCGGCGGTGCCGTCCGAGACAAGTTACTGAATCTTCCGGTCAAAGATCACGACTGGGTCGTGGTTGGCAGCAGCCCTGAGCAAATGACCAATAAGGGCTTTCACCCTGTTGGCCAGGACTTCCCGGTCTTCCTTCATCCTGACAGCAAAGAAGAATATGCACTGGCCCGAACCGAAAGAAAGTCGGGTCACGGTTACAGCGGCTTTGTTTTTCATACAGCCCCCGACGTCACACTGGAAGAAGACCTGATCCGCAGAGACCTGACCATTAATGCCATGGCCCAGGATGATCATGGCCATATCTATGACCCCTATGGCGGCCGAAAAGACCTGGAACACAAGCTGCTTCGCCATGTGTCCCCGGCCTTCCAGGAAGACCCCCTGCGCATTCTGCGTGTAGCACGATTTGCTGCCCGGTTCCATCATCTGGGGTTCAGGGTGGCCCCCGAGACTCTTGACTTGATGACCTCTATGGTAAAAAGAGGTGAAGCCTCCTATCTGGTTCCCGAGCGAGTCTGGCAGGAAACCACGCGCGCCCTGTCCGAGCCCGCCCCTGAAATCTTTTTTGAAGTACTCTCGAACTGCCATGCCATGAATGTAGTCATGCCGGAATGGGTTCCTCACCTGAGAGAGAATTCGACTGGCATAAGAGCACTTCGGACAGCAGCCACTCAACAAACGTCCTGTGACGTACGATTTGCAGTCACCTTTGCGCCCGAAAAAGAACTCTCCGGAGATTTACTTACTGCACTGGTTAAACGACTGAAAACACCTTCCCAGTTTGCAGAACTCGCCAGCCTGACTTTTCGGCATAGTGCTTATTTAATCGAGCACGCTGAAGACAAAACAGCAGAACAGTGGATGACTCTGTTTGAAAACACCGATGCATTCAGGCGGACAGAACGCTTCGAAGCCTTTCTGAGAGCCAGCAGCTGCATTGCCGAAACTCAAGAAAGGACACTCTCCGAAAGCGACCAGAACAGGATAAAATCCTTGCTCACTCTCTGCCTTTCGATCAATGCCAAAGAGATTGTTGCCCGGGGCTTTAAGGGCAAGGCGGTGGGTGAAGAACTAAGAAAAACGAGAGTGTTACAAATGCAGAAACAATTGGATCGTTAGAATCCTTGAGCCCCTCAAGGGGCTGATGATCAGACAGCTTCGAATTCAAGCTCAGGCAATAGGCAAGGCTGATTGCCAAGCTTAACGCCTTTTTCAAACGCCAGATTAATAGCACCGGTAAAAACACTGATTGGCCTGCCCCTTTGAAAATTCCATAACTGTTTTAGCAAGGGCCGATAGTAAACTTCCTCGATGGCGCTGACCTTCACTTCGCGGACATCCTCAACCACCTGAAGAATATCGAGATCAGCCCGGCATTTGAGGCTGCCTCTGACTCGCCCTAACCGGTCTTCTATCTGCTTGCACCAGCTGTTAATCAGGGTCGATGACGCTTCGCTCTCAAAACAGACGACAGCATTATAATAATCAGCTACTTTCTCCTTTGTCATCGCGTTACCCTCGGCAGACGTTTGAATGAGGCTGCTGACCAATAGCGTACCAAACTGCTGGCGAAGGGCCTGAATCATCTGCCAACAGTTTTTCTCGGCCTCATCATTGGAGCCTATCCCAATGTAAAAAAGTGTCATGGCTGGCGCATCTCTTCCCTGGTTCGTTCGCACCACACGGAGGCTAAAGCACCTCTCAATGCCTGCGGTTTGCGGATCAGTACACCGACCCGGCCAACATTGAAATTCGCCTGAATCAACTGAATGATCCCGCCCGCCAGAGCTTCCAGCAAAGCGTATCGGGACGTTTCGCAAAAGGCTCTGACAGCTTGACTGATAGCATCGTAATCCAGGGCATCGTCCAGGTCGTCAGAACGAAATGCCCGGGAAAAGTCAGTTTCCAGTTCTAAATCGATCATCAGAGGCTGAGGTGCTTCGTGCTCAAATTCGTAAACACCAATCACAGCACGGGTTTCCAGCTGTTCGATACGAACCTTATCCATTGTTACTGCCCTCTGACTTCAAGTTAACGGCTTCCAGTGTTTCCATATTCCAGCGTGGCATTGGGGCCACTTCAAGAAGCTCCGTCTGACCAGCAAGCAGACGCTGGCAACCGGCGTAGGCGATCATTGCGCCATTGTCTGTACAAAACTCAGCCCTGGCGTAACGAAGGCTTCCGCCTTCTTTTACTGCCATGGTTTCAAGCTGATTTCTCAACCTGCGATTGGCACTCACACCACCGGCAATCACCAGCTGTTTCAAACCGGTCTGTCTCAGAGCCCGACGGCATTTGAATGCCAGAGTATCGACCACGGCATCTTCGAATGCCCAGGCAATGTCCGCTCGATCCTGCTCGGTCAGCTCACGTTCTTTTTTGCAGGCAGCCACAGTATTGAGCGTAAAGGTTTTCAAACCACTGAAGCTGAAGTCCAGTCCGGGGCGATCGCACATCGGCCGGGGGAAACGGAAGCGTCCTTCGGCGCCCTTCTGCGCAAGATTAGAAACCCTGGGACCACCGGGATACCCCAAATCCAGCATAGCTGCCACTTTGTCAAAAGCCTCGCCGGCGGCATCATCTATAGACTCGCCCAGCAGCTGATATTGACCAATACCATCAACCCGTACCAATTGGGTATGACCACCTGACACCAGTAAGGCAAGAAAAGGGAACTCAGGCGGGTTTTCTTCCAGCATGGGAGCCAGCAAATGCCCTTCCATATGATGGACACCCACGGAAGGAACACCCAGTGCCCAAGCCATGGAACGACCTATACAGGCTCCCACCATCAGGGCACCGATCAGGCCCGGACCTTTAGTGTAGGCCACGGCATCAATCTGCTCGCGTGTGATGACGGCTTTTTCCAGCACCTGATTAATCAGAGGAAGAACCCTCTGGATATGATCTCTGGAGGCCAGTTCAGGCACAACACCACCGTACTCGGTATGCATTCCAATCTGGCTGTATAGAGCATCTGCCAGCAACCCTTTCTTACTGTGATAAAGGGCAATGCCTGATTCATCGCAGGATGTTTCAATCCCCAGCACTATCATCTTTAAAACCCACTACTGTTTTCATCAAAAGCTGTTTCCGCTATAGCAATGCCACGATCGGTGAACATCGGCCTGTCAGATATACTCAAAGATCCTGTGGATTACCTTCACCCGGACAGGTTTCCAGTCCATCAAAGTCAGCATAAATAACAACAACCCGGATAATAAAAACCAACATACAACGTCACTGCCCACTTCCTGCAGCAGGGTCTGGGATGATACTGCAAAGCAGCCTTTGCGGGAAATGCCAGGCACAGCAACCCCGGAGACTCTTCAAGGGATGAAAGCAGGTCGGGTTTTTGCATTTATTGAAAATAGTCTATAGAATTCCCACCCTTAAAAATACGCGGCTAGTCTGGACATTTTTTCAGACTTGTTTTGCGGGTCGGAATTAGCTTCTTCGCACGGCCCTTCAGGGAATCAGCCCTGCTGATCTCCGGGAAAAAGTGTGAATGCTCAACCGGTTACTCTTTATCTGGCGTGACTCATTTATTATGAAAACCGCCAGATCAGGGAATAAATCCTTGCCCGGCCAGCCTTGGTCCGGGATTAAAAGGCAAAGTTTTCTGAAGGAGAGTAGGTGGTGCCAATAGCAAATGTTGTGATGCCGGGCTGCAAACCTTTATTAATGTACTCACTATTTTTATAGGAAGGTGATCTCTGCATGCCTGCTGTTAAAGTTAAAGAAAATGAACCGTTTGATGTAGCGCTGCGCCGTTTCAAGCGCTCTTGCGAAAAGGCTGGTGTACTGGCTGAAGTACGTCGTCGTGAACACTACGAAAAGCCTACCTCCGTTCGCAAGCGCAAGGCGGCAGCAGCTGTCAAGCGTCATTTGAAAAAACTACAGCGCGAACAGCGTCGTCGCGAGCGTCTGTATTAAGACCGGATTTCCGGTTTTGATAGCTTCGACCCCCAAATTTCTGCTCGAAACTTTCTTTCGGGAAAGTGACGTGTTGAGGTAAGAACATGAGCGAATGTCAGGCCAAGGAACAACTGACTGCTGCAATGAAGGATATCATGCACTATCGCGACAGGGTTCACCTGGGTACCATTGCCCGGCTCTTATCGAGCTTAAGCGAGTCGAAGTAGACGAAAAGTCGATTGACGACATCCGTGCCCTTGCAGCACTCGACAAGATGGCCAAGCAACGCCGCGATGCCAGCAACCAGTTCGAGTCTGCAGGGCACCCCCATCGGGCTCATCAGGAAAAACCGGAACTGTCCATCATTCCGGACTTTCTGCCTTTCCGGCTCAGCACCAAAGAAATCAGCCAACTCGCCTCAGCAACCATTCGCGAAAGCGGAGCCCGGAGTACGCGCATGATTGGACTTCTTCTGCCGCAGGCCACGATATACCCAGCGACCAGATGGACCGGCTTGGTTAGCGAAAAATCATCTGGACGCCATGCTCTGCAGTCTACGGATCATGCAATAAACATCGCAGTGCAGAGCGGCGCTGAGTAGCAATGCTACCAAAGTCCTGAACGGTACACTGTCGATCTTCACCGATATAAGCGACGGTGGTTTTTGAGTTGTGAGTGTCCAAGCCGTGAAAAAGGGTGCTATCTTTACTCATCACTGGCCTCCGATTATTCCGTTTTACCTTTTGCGGCAGAACCGTTTTTTCGGCTCTGGCAAAACCAGCCAGCGTTTCACTCGGAGGCCCTCTTACCTTTCAGTGAGAGTCGTAATGTTTATGTTCTTTTTTTCTGGAATATAGATTGATGATTCACGAATATGAGCCTGTATACGATGATCTCTACAAAAATCGCTGTTCTATCATCTTTGTTTTTTGCTTGTACTTCTTTTTCCTCTGAAGAATCTTTCATGGGAGAATGGGAAGGGCATCAGGATGTTACTAACTATTTTTGCAGTATATTATTTACCTATCAATCCGATCTTGAATATTCAAATGATCAATATTTTTACGTACCTTTATCGGAGGGCATCATACTTGAAAAATATCGCTCAGGCTCTTACGGCCAATACTCTTTGGTGATTTATGATAAAGCCAATGGTAAATTGGTTGATTATCAGAGTTACAAGTTGTGGTTTTATATAGATGCTATTAATCGTAAAGATGGAGTGAGCACAAAAAAAATGCTGTTATTAACCGGCTTGACAGATTCTAACAAATTTGAGGACAAAGACTTGCCAACGGATATTTTGACAGCATTTTACAATTTAAATATTCAGCCTTTAACTGACGAAACTCTTTCCATTGGTTTGATTGAGCATATAAAGGGAAATTTTAAAAGCTGTACAGTAACAAAAAAAATCAGACCCTTTGAGCACGAGCTTTAGTGTCCCCGCAGAGAATTAGAGCAAGAGGTCGTTCAGGAGGTCGGCCTGGAGTAGCGTCTGTATTTTTTTGTACAATCGTACGGTCAAAAAAGCATACAAAGTTCACAAGACAAAATTTTCATACGTTCGATCAAGCTAATAAACTGCAGAAACGTTCAGGCAAATCCTTAACCGGACCCGTTCTGAGCAAATCCGTCATCAACGCTGGCAACAATCGCTGACAACCGCCCAGTGACGATGATAAGATCAAGTCACTGTTTCAGGTGCCGGTCTGTTTACTTCAATGGCCGACGCTCACACTTATAGGCATATATAAGCATTTATGGCCGGACGCATCCCCCAGACATTTATTGATGACCTGCTGAACCGCCTGGACATCGTAGACATTGTTGATAGCCGGGTAAAGCTTAAGAAGACTGGCAGAAACTACTCCGCCTGCTGCCCTTTCCATCAGGAGAAAACCCCCTCATTCACAGTCAGCCCTGACAAGCAGTTTTACTATTGCTTTGGCTGTGGTGCCAGTGGTAACGCCCTGGGCTTTGTCATGGATTTTGATCATCTGGACTTTCCGACAGCCGTGGATTCCCTGGCCAGCCTGGTCGGACTGGAAGTTCCCAGGGAACAACACAGTCAAAAACGCGGTCCGGATCACAGCCCGCTGTATGAACTGATGACCCAAGCTAACGCTTTTTACAACGAACAATTGATTCAGGCTTCTGATGCACCACGAGCGATCCACTACCTGAAACAGAGAGGACTGGACGGTCAAACATGCCAACGTTTCGGTATCGGCTTTGCCCCACCGGGCTGGGACAACCTTCAAAACCATCTGGCAGAGAATCAGGAGAAAGAAGACCTGCTGGTTAAGACCGGCATGCTGGTGGAAAAAGAAGAAACCAAAAGCCGTTATGACCGCTTCCGCGACCGAATCATGTTCCCTATCCATGACACCCGTGGACGAATCATCGCTTTCGGTGGTCGGGTATTGGGGGATGCCAAACCCAAATACCTCAACTCTCCCGAATCCCCTATTTTCCATAAGGGACGGGAGTTGTATGGACTTTACGAAGCCAAAAAACACAATCGTCACCTTGAACGCATTCTTGTCGTGGAAGGCTACATGGATGTTGTGGCTCTGGCTCAGCAGGGAATCAACAATGCTGTTGCCACCCTGGGCACTGCAACGACCCCGGATCACATACAGAGACTTTTTAAAACCGTATCGGAAGTCGTATTCTGCTTTGACGGCGATAGTGCAGGCAGACGAGCAGCCTGGCGCGCCCTTGAATCGACACTTCCTCATATGAAAGACGGCAATCAGGCACGCTTTCTGTTTTTACCCCAGGGAGAAGATCCTGACAGCATGGTCAGACAGGAAGGTGCCAATGCCTTTCTGGAAAGAATAAAAGCCACAGCTCTCAGCCTCGACACCTTCCTGTTCCGGGAGCTTAGTGACGGTATTGACCTTAATACCATGGACGGACGTTCACGGCTGGCCAACGATGCACAACCTCACTTGCACAAGATTCCCGACAGTTTGTTCAAACAGATGATGATGCAGAAGCTTTCAGAAATCACCGGTTTGAATACTGACACCCTGGCAAGCTACTTAAATGAAAAGAATGAACCCGAGCCTGCCGCCGACTCTGCATACGACAACCACCCTATACCTGCTGAAGCCGACTATTATCCGGAAACACATTATGAGCCTGAGGCCGTCCAAAGTTATCAACCTCAGATGCACACTTTCGAGCGCAAACCCTTTAAAAAAGATTTTAAGGAAAAGTACGAACCACCCGTTCCTGCCCCATTAAAAGTAGGTCGATCCCTTTATGCCATCCGCCACCTGCTCTGTAACCCTGAACTAGCGGCCGATGTGAAATCAATCAGTGAGCTGGAAGGCGATGAGCATCCTGATACACAACTACTCATTGCCCTGATCAAAACGCTTCAGGAACAACCTAAGCTCCCAACTATCGCCCTGATTGCACAATGGCACGGCACCCAACACGGCATCCGACTTCAGGAAATTGCATCATTGGAGCTTGGACACCAACCTAACGACCAGGAATTCCACGAAGCGATAGAGCGAATCAGGGATACGGTCCGGGAGCTTGAGCACAAACAGACGACACTCTCTCTGAAACAGACTTTTTCACAGAAGAAGCCAGGTCAGATAGACTCGGCACAACGTAGCATTCTGGAAGCTCTTCTCGAAAAGCAAAAGAAAAAACTCGGTATCAAACCCACAACCACCAACACCAAAAAATAGCCTTCTGACAACCTCAAAAAACCGAGCAGTCAACGACAAACGCCTTTTTTTCAGCCCTTGTTGTAAACAAATTGTAAATTGCTTTTTATCGCTTTATTTATGGCGACGCACGTATTTTTAGGTATATACTTGGACTTCACTGTGCCATGTGGGAAGCCGTTATTAACCACACACCTGATTCTGAATCCGGTCTGAAACAGCAATGAGCGAACAAAGCATCTAACTGACTCACCTGTTGTGAGAGGGTGCTTTCACGGTAAAAAAGCCAAGGAAGGGGATCCTCACCATGTGTTGTTTTTCATGGACCGTTTTTCCGGTGCCCCGTCCACTGAACATCGTGCAGATCCACGAAAGTGTACTCTTTTACACATTATTGTGGAAAACCTCATGTTTTATGAGCTATAATTGCCTGCTTACGTTTTTTTCGTCCGGCACTCCACTTTCGCTGTTAAAGGGTTGATATGTCAGCTAACTCGCAACAACAATCCCGACTGAAAGAGCTTATCTCTCGCGGTAAGGAACAGGGATACCTGACTTACGCTGAGGTAAATGACCATCTTCCTGAAGACATCTCCGACCCTGATCAGGTTGAAGATATCATTCGCATGATCAATGACATGGGTATTACCGTCTACGAAACAGCGCCGGACGCCGATACCCTGTTGTTGTCAGAAGCCGATACCGATGAGGCTGCTGCCGAAGAAGCAGCAGCAGCTCTTGCAGCTGTTGAACAGGAAGCAGGTCGAACCACTGACCCTGTACGCATGTACATGCGTGAAATGGGCACGGTCGAGCTGCTGACTCGCGAAGGCGAAATCCAGATCGCCAAACGCATTGAAGAAGGGCTGCGTGAAGTCATGTCAGCTCTGGCCAAATTTCCTGGTTCCGTTCAGATTGTTCTGGACGAATACGATCGGATTATAGAAGAAGAAGGCCGCCTGACCGATCTGATCAGTGGCTATATCGATCCAGATTCCGAAGAACCTGTCGCCCCTCCTGCCCCCTCTGTCGAGAACATCGGAGAAGACTTCGACGATGGTGACTCTGATGAAGATGAAGATGAAGACGCTGGCGGCCTCGACCCGGAAGAAGCCAAGGAGCGCTTTGATCTCCTTCGCGCAGGCCATGAGAAGGTTCTAAGCACTCTCGAAAAGCATGACTTTGGCTCACAAGAAGCCAAAGCTGCAATGGATGAGCTGACTCTGGCCTTCATGCCCCTGAAACTGGTGCCCCGTATTTTTGACATGCTGGTTTTTCGCATCAGAAATACTCTGGACACTATTCGGGGCAATGAGCGTGCGATTATGCAATACTGCGTTCGCCGCGCGAAAATGCCTCGCAAGATTTTCCTGAGCACTTTCCCGGGCAACGAAACCAGTCTGCAATGGATTGATGACATTACTTCCGGCAGCGCTGACTATGCTAAAGCCATTAACCATTACAGGGATGAAATTGTTCGTGCTCAGAAAAAGCTGATCACCATTGAAAAGGAGTTCGGCTGCACGCTGGTCCAAATCAAGGACATCAATCGCAGAATGTCTCTGGGCGAAGCCCGTGCCCGTCGCGCCAAGAAAGAAATGGTTGAGGCTAACCTGCGTCTGGTTATTTCCATCGCCAAGAAATACACCAACCGTGGCCTGCAATTCCTCGATCTGATTCAGGAAGGCAACATCGGCCTGATGAAAGCGGTAGACAAATTCGAATACCGTCGCGGATACAAGTTCTCGACCTATGCTACCTGGTGGATTCGTCAGGCTATTACCCGCTCCATTGCGGACCAGGCCAGAACAATCCGTATTCCGGTTCACATGATTGAGACCATCAATAAGTTGAACCGTATTTCCAGACAGATGCTACAGGAGATGGGCCGTGAGCCCACTCCCGAGGAACTGGCTGTTCGGATGGAAATGCCAGAAGACAAGATCCGCAAGGTACTGAAAATCTCCAAAGAGCCTATCTCCATGGAGACACCGATCGGTGACGATGAAGATTCCCATCTGGGTGACTTTATCGAAGACGCGACGATTCAGTCCCCTATCGATCGTGCTACCGGTACAGGTCTGAAAGAATCTACCCGCAACGTGCTGTCTGGCCTGACAGCTCGTGAAGCGAAGGTTCTGCGCATGCGCTTTGGTATCGACATGAACACAGACCACACTCTGGAAGAGGTGGGCAAGCAGTTCGACGTTACCCGTGAACGTATCCGTCAGATCGAAGCCAAAGCTCTGAGAAAACTGCGTCACCCAACGCGCTCGGATCACCTGAGAAGCTTCCTGGACGAGTAATATCTTCCTGCCCTCAAGTGCCAGAAAAAACCGCACTTCTCAGCTTTGAGAGTGCGGTTTTTTTATGTCTACCCATCATCATCTGATTAAAGTAAACCGCCTATCGTTGGTCGCTCTGCTAACAAGGGTGTCCATTTCACTGACCTATATATGAACTCTTAGCTGCCTCCTGCCATCTAATGTTTAACAGGTCGCGCGCAACCTCGGCCCACACCAGAGGCTTCTGCGTAATACCAACAAGGTTCTTTTCAGGGAGGTAAAACGTTATGGATCGATTACAAGCTCTGTTACTGACCAGCCTGCTCTTTTTTTCTGCACAGGTTATTGGTGGGGAATTCTCACCCGGCTACCCGGCGGCATACCGCCACTTCCCAGAGCTGGCAGGTGCACTTGATAAAGACTTTGATGGCCTGCTCTCCTACGATGAGTTAATTGAGGGCTACCATGCTCCGTATCTGAACAAAGACCTTTACCAAACCATCAGGCTGTACCTTGTTAATTTCGAGTCATGGCAAAACCCCGTCACCGCTTCATTAAGCAGGGAGAGCATTGAACTGGCTGAACTGTCGGGGCAAGTCGCAAAGTATCACTATGAACAGGACAATAGTTTCTGGGATGCCTGGCTTGCAAAACCCGAGCGGCAACCATTTGCCGACACTTATAGAAGACTTTTTCCCCACGGTCTGACCAGTATTACTCCAGACAATCTCCTGCAGGGGCATTTTCCAGATTGTGTTCTGATTGCCTCGCTGGCTTCAATTGCCAGCTCTGAAACCGGAAAAAGACTGATATTCAATTACTTTCATACGCCGGTTGATGAACAGGAATTACGCATTGCTTTTCGCGGCATTCGTACTGGCGTGTTTATTCAATTCAGGGAAGTAATGCATCACTCAGACTTTGCCAAAACACGCGATGGCGGTATCTGGCTGGCTGTATTGGAAGCCGCTTACGCACATCTTTCGAAAAGGTTCATTAATAGTCGTCGACAAGATGAGTGGGCACAACGCAAATACGGTCAATACTCAGAACTGAGCGGGTTATATGAGCAGCATGCTTTAGCTGTACTAATGAGTTCAGACTCCTATTACATCAACCCGCAACTTCAAACTCAGGAACGATTGAGGGAGCAACTCAACTCTTTTGTTGATAATGAAAAAGCAGCGACTGTTTCTATTAACCCATCAGTTTCAATTCACTTGGAGTTAAGGCCGTTTGCAGGAATCAAAACCCTGCATGCCTATAGCCTGATTGGCTATGACAAAGAAAAAGATATTGTTTATATCCGTGACCCTCATGGCGAGTCTGATGCGGTTACAAATATCTATACCATTAATCGACACATTCAGCCTCTTTCCTCAAAAGATAGCGAAATATTTGAAGTCATACTCAACTATCCCGGCCTTCCTGAAAGCGGATTATCTTACGGACTGACGAAGCCTCGATTGAACAACTTCCTTAATCAAACTGTGCCGGATATGATGGACAGCGTAGCCAATGGGATAATCCCTTCCAATATTCTGGGATTCATGCCTATTTCTGAGAGAAGTGCTGCCAGTACCGGCATCATTGAAATGACCCTGGAACAGTTCATTAATACGTTTAATTTCATGCAGATTAGCCAGTGCGAACCGTACCAATGCCCAAATAAACAATAACCAAGCGGGCCAGTTGGATATGAACTATTCTTTGGACCTGCTGTTATCTAATGGTTAATTAGCCTTGCCGAAAATCTTGATCAGACCAGAAAGCATTACACAATAGCAAGCTGATTTTTACAGGGGTCAATTTGATAGATCGATTACGCACTTTATTAATGGCCTGTCTGCTCTTTTTTTCTCTCCAGGTTTTTAGTGGGGAACTTTCACCCGGCTACTCGTCAGCATATCGCTACTTTCCAGAGCTGGCGGACGCCCTTGATGAAGACTCTGATGGCCTACTCTCCTACGATGAGCTGATTAAGGGCTACCATGCTCCATATCTGAACAAAGAGCTTTACCAAACCATCAGGCTTTACCTTGTTAATTTCGAGTCATGGCAAAATCCTGTCACCGCCTCATTAAGCAGGAATAGCATTGAGCTGGCCGAACTTTCGGGGCGAGTTGCAAAGTATCACCACGAGCAAGACAACACCTTTTGGGATGCCTGGTTGGCACAACATTCGGAGCAACTGTATGTCTACCCCTATAGACGACTTTTCCCTCACGGTCTGACCAGCATCACTCCGGATAACCTCCTGCAGAAGCGTTTTCCAGATTGCACTCTGATCGCTTCGCTGGCCTCAATAGCCAGTTCTGAAACCGGAAAAAGGTTGATATTCAATTACTTCTATACCATTGATGAGCAGACATTTGGTATTCTTTTTCAAGGCATTACTACGGGCATCCTGATTCAATTCAGAGAGATTGAGCACCACCCATACTTTGCTAAAACACGGGATGGTGGTCTCTGGCTGGCTATGCTGGAAGCCGCATACGCTCAACAGTCGAAACGCTTCATTAATAGAAGACGACATGATTACAAGGCACAATACAAATATCATCTATATTCGGAACTGAAGGGAGTCTATGAAACAGATGCTTTCCCTATTCTAATGGGGTCGCATAACAACCTCATCAACCCGCAATCACTGACTCAAGAGCGACTGAAGGAACGACTCAACTCTTTTATTGATAATGAAAAAGTAGCAACTGTTTCTATCAACCCATCCTATTCAGCCCGCTTGGGGCTAAGGCCATTTTCAGGAATCAAAACCAAGCACGCCTATAGCCTGATTGGTTATGACAAAGAAAAAGATATTGTTTATATTCGCGACCCTCAAGGTAAGTCTGCTGCGGTTGAAAATATCATTACCATTATTAGACATAAACAGCATCTTTCCATAAGAGATAACGCAATATTTGAAGTCATGACGAACAAACGCGGCCGATCTGGCTACGGAGTCAGTTATACCATGACGGAGCCTCAAATAAATTACCTGCTTAATCAAGCTAATCTGGGGGTGATTGACATGGACAAGAAAATAACCTCTATTGGAAAACCCAAGTCTACTTCTGAAAGAAGCCCTGCCAATACCGGCATCATCGAAATGAGCGTAGAGCAGTTCATTAGCACGTTTAATCTCATGCAAATGAGTCAGGACGGGCCATACCAATGCCTGAATAACAACAATTGACTCCCACACCAACACAACCCTTTTGACTCGCCCGTCATTACCTGACCAGAATTTCAAAGTCCTTTGAATCAACTAAAGCGTGAGAGTCTCCGCAGGGCGTTGCAAATGACGCTTTACAGACCTTGTCCTTCCCAAAATACTTGCCGTAGGTTTCGTAACCGTTATTCTTAAAACGACAAAAATATTGCGGCACTTTGATTATTTTTTTGCCAGAGTTTGAATAGCTGTAACCGGCAATAATAGCCTTTTCTGGCAGATCACCCTCAAAAGCCTGCCAGCGAATATAACCACCAATCACAGGTCTCAGGTAAGAACCAATAGTGCCATCCTGATTAGTAGCGACGTAGCCACTTTTTCCACTGGTACCTATGTATCTACAATACTTATCAGGTCCCTCCCCTGCCAATGATCCCAAGATAAACGCTTCGTAAGGCTCTATGGGGGAGCAAAAGTATGTGTAAGCCTCAAGATTGGCCACTCCTTTGAGACCCTCTTCTGATGTCACTGTTTGCCATATAACGGGAGACCGCGTGGCTGGACGGGCTTTCTGTCGCACAGGGATAAAATGGGACATACTGCCTGCTGGATTAGCCTCAGCTGTCAGGCCTGAGCATCCATAACCGCTTCTATGACCCCCATCGCTGTACCATTGGGTTCCGGGGCTGGAATCACTTTTACACAAAGTTTCATGACGCAGACTTCCAGACAACAGCACTGTCGATGCAAAGGGTGCCGGATGCTTGATCCTTTTCCGAAATCGGTAGGTGACGCTGTCGTAAGTAACATTGATCTGATAATATTTTTTGTCAGTGACCAGAATGTCTCTGGGCAGTAGATTTTCATCCCCCAAAGAGTCCGGGAAAAGACCTGTTTCACGACTCGATAAAAGACATCCGCTGACATTATCGGGTGTATTGGCCAGCATACCAACCAGGGTGCTGGCCCTACCATTCTGCATAAACTTGACTCGACAGAATCCGGTCAGTTGGTCATCATTACAGCGGGACTCTTTGGCTAAAGGCTCTGGCAGTGGGGAAATACAATATTGTCTTGATGACCCGTAGGGATAAGCCGGATTATAGCCAGTGTTTAATGGAAATAGAGCTGGCTCTGGCTGGAGACCGCCTTCATTAGTGCCATGATTAGGGCGCAATGAGGGGTCATCAAGAAAAGTTGCCCTTGCCCAAAGATACGTCAGCTTTCTCTTAGCGTCAGCGTAGTTATCCTCACTGACATCAAAAGGAATCAGGTTGTACTGATCGTGCATCGCTTTCTGAGACGGCTCAGGAACCTCTGTGGCCTGCAATAGCGGACTGGTGCTGTTGATAACACCACCTTGACTTGATGAGGAATCCACAGAATTTCTTTTCTCAGCTTTTGACTCGCCCGACGGAGACATCGTTCCCAAAACGAGCGGAAGAAGCGTTTTATTTTTTGATTGCTTTGAATGTGAGTCCGTGGGCCCTCCGTGCCGTTGCTCACTGGCAAAAGCAATTCCGTAGTGAGTCAAAGCGATGGATAAGATCAGCGCGCTCAGAGCCCCTAAAACTTGTCTCATGCCCAAGCTCCTCGACCATAGTTACGGCAAAATCAGGTTAAAAACCTGTTCGTAACACTCGATAAGGGGGTAAGTATAGTGTTGATTTCAATGATAAATAGAATATAAATGACTTATAAAAACTTATTCTTATGAAATCTGGCTCAGAGTATGCGGGTTCAAGAATTTAGCTGTGTGGTATGGAGATAGCAAAACAGGAGCCACTGACTCCTGTTTTTTTAGAAAGCCTCGCGTTTAAGATCAGCTTTGCTGTTCTCTTGCACGCTCAACTTCTTTCATGCTCAGTTTTATACGACCACGAGAGTCTATATCCAGCACAACAACGTCAACTGTCTGACCAACTTTCAGGTAGTCAGTCACATTCTCAACACGCTCATTGGCGATTTGAGAGATATGCACAAGGCCGTCTTTACCAGGCAGTACGCTGACAAATGCACCAAAGTCCAGAATACGGGTAACTTCACCGGTATAGATTTTACCAATCTCGGCTTCAGCAGTAATGCCGTAAACCATGTCGTAGGCAGCTTTGGCTTTTTCACTGTTCTCGGCAAAGATCTGAACCATACCACTGTCGTCGATATCAACAGACGCACCGGTTTTATCGCAGATACTGCGGATAGTAGAACCGCCCTTACCGATCACATCACGAATCTTGTCCGGATCAATTTTCAGAGACATGGTCATAGGCGCATTGGGGTTCAATTCTGAACGGGCAGTACTGATGACCTTGTTCATCTCACCGAGGATGTGCAGGCGAGCCTGCATAGCCTGTTCCAGGGCTATCTCCATGATCTCTTCTGTAATACCAGCAATCTTGATATCCATCTGCAGGGCTGTGATGCCTTCAGAGGTACCAGCTACTTTAAAGTCCATGTCACCCAGGTGGTCTTCATCACCCAGTATGTCGGTCAGAACAGCGAACTGATCACCTTCTTTAACCAGACCCATGGCGATACCGGCAACTGGCGCTTTCAGAGGAACACCTGCATCCATCAGAGCCAGGGAAGAACCACAGACAGAAGCCATAGAGCTGGAGCCGTTGGATTCAGTGATCTCGGAAACAACTCGGATGGTGTATGGGAACTCATCCTGACTCGGCAGAACCGCCTGAACACCACGACGAGCCAGACGACCGTGACCAATTTCACGACGTCCAGGCGCCCCCATGCGACCACACTCGCCCACAGAGTAGGATGGAAAGTTGTAGTGCAGCATGAATGGGTCTTTGACTTCCCCTTCCAGATTATCAACGATCTGAGCGTCACGGGACGTACCCAGTGTCGCGGTAACAATAGCCTGAGTTTCGCCACGAGTGAACAGGGAAGAACCGTGAGTCTTCTGCAGAACACCGATCTCAACACCAATGTTACGAACCGTCTTGGTGTCACGACCATCTATACGAGGCATGCCGTTGATAATGTTGCCACGTACAACATTTTTCTCCAGCTTGCCGAAAGCCTTTTCAACATCAGAAGCGTCGAACGCACTGTCTTCAGCGATCGCTTCCATCACTTCCTGACGCAGTGTTTTAACGGCGGCAGTACGATCTTGTTTGATGGTGATCTGGTAAGCTTCACGCATCTTACCTTCGAAAGCCGCTACTTTTTCTTTCAACTGGATGTTCTCAGCTGGCGCTTCCCACTCCCAGCGAGCCTTGCCAGCCTCTGCAGCCAGCTCCTTAACGGCCTGGATGACGGTCTGGTATTCCTGGTGGGCAAACAGAACCGCTCCCAGCATCTCGTCTTCTGTCAGTTCCTGAGCTTCAGATTCAACCATCAGAACAGCGTCGTTAGTACCCGCTACCACCATGTCCAACTCGGAAGTCTTTAGTTCTTCATAGCTTGGGTTTAGCAGATAACCTTTCTCTTCGTTGAAACCAACACGGGCAGCACCGATCGGACCATCGAAAGGAATACCGGAAACAGCCAGGGCTGCAGAGGTCGCTACCATGGCCAGAATGTCCGGATCATTCTTCTTATCAGTGGACATGACTGTACAGACAACCTGTACTTCGTTCATGAAACCTTTAGGGAACAGAGGACGAATAGGACGGTCGATCAAACGAGAAGTCAGAGTTTCTTTCTCACTTGGACGGGATTCGCGCTTCAGGAAGCCACCCGGAATTTTACCGGCAGCGTATGTTTTTTCTTGATAGTGAACGGAGAGCGGGAAGAAATCCTGACCTTCATTCGCCTGTCGGGCTCCGACAACAGTTGCCAGAATAGCAATATCGCCCATCTTGGCCAGGACAGCACCCGAAGCCTGACGAGCAACACGACCGGTTTCCAGAGTGATGGTCTGGTCACCGAACTGAAATGTTTTAATTACCGGATTCACAACGTTTTCCTATTAAGTGTGAACAAACGAATACAGTACCCGGTCATAGTGGTGTGACAGATGCAATTCAAAACCCTCTGGATAACTTAAAGACCCTGCCTACCCAGACAGACTTGGAATTGCACCCTCTACTGACAACCAGGGTGCTGACAAATAAGTACCTAACAAGATACTTAAGAGAGCGGAGATCCCGCTCTTTAAAACCTTAAAAACAATGTCGTCTTTATGGTTCTTTTAACCACAAGAAAAGCTAAAACTTTATTATACACTGTATTGCAGTAAAGATTTCACAGCCTGACTGCAATACCTTGCTGCTCTTCTGCAACAGGCTGATTTTTCTTATGACCGACAAAGCAAAACACCGCCTGCCTCACAATGGAAGCCGGCGGTGCTTTGACTACACAGAAACACATTAACTGGCTTCGAAGCTGCAATTCGTTCGAAGCTGTTTAATCCACTTCTGTCTAACCCTGAGTTGAACACAAAATTTCAACTCAAAGCATGCTACTACGTCTGGGAGGCTGACCGAGAATATTGCCCGCCTGGGCTAGCCCGTAGCGAGGACGGAAAAATTGGGGATGAAAATTCGGTTTTGTAAGGAGAATAGCGAGCTATTTGACGAACAAAAGCGGATTTTCAGACCAATTTGCTG
>NZ_JAHHPQ010000558.1:0-1004 GCF_024606245.1 Endozoicomonas sp. SESOKO2 | reverse complement strand
GTTGTGTATACAGGAAGTCTACATCAGGTGGACTGCGTCCGAACGGCACATTCAAGCCGCCCGAATTCAGAGAAAAAGATGATAGAAACTTAAGACGCCCTGCAGAATGGCTAACCACCGGGTATACAAAATCAGACATCAAGTGCTTTTTCACTGTAAAAGAGAACATTGCCAAAAGTATTACCGATCATTTACAGGATAAACATCAATTAGAAGAGGCTTTTGGCATTGACCCATTGCCCTGGCTGGTTTATTCCCAGCAAGGCGGTTCTGTAGAGGTTTATTTTGAGGATGAACTCCGTGGTGATCTGTTAGCACTTAATGAAGCCAGGCTCAGTAATTTTGCGATGTCCCATAACATTTCTGAAGAGAACTTGAAGAGGTTGTTGAATCTTCTGCCAATGTCGTTAAAAGCTGAAATCCTGAATCAACAGCATCTGCCAACACAACAGCATCCATTTCAGGCTGAGGACATTATAAAACTGGTAATGAACCCGGATCGCTTCACCCGTCAACACTTATGGGAATTAATAGACCAGGGTTTCCCTGTTCAAAAAAAAGTACTTTACTGGGGAGGATACCAAACAATATTTGATTTAGTGATCAAATCAGCAGAAAAATTATGTATGTATGATCTGTTGAACAGAGCGACGGGAGACGACGAAAACCAGTGTATGGGCTGGTCAGCTTACTACGAAGATATCATTATCCAATTGTCCACTGATCTGGCCAGGCTCGGAGTGGCTGTTAGTGAGGAAACCGCCAAGAATGCTTTAGAACAATTTTATTCAAAAAGACTTTTCTGCCACCTGAAGGCATTGGGAGTATCCTACCAGGGTACAGATTTATGGTCTTTAATGGTTGATTCCGACTCTATCAGTGATCAGGCTGTGATGCTGGAGTTTCATGAACGTTGCCAGAGATTCAGTTCAGCGAAACTGCAGGACGCGTTTCACCTCGTCCTTTGTCGACCTTTTGAGGGACATCATCCCTACGACCAATTA
>NZ_JAHHPQ010000557.1:0-1128 GCF_024606245.1 Endozoicomonas sp. SESOKO2 | reverse complement strand
AATGCCAGCAGACGGGCATTTTGATCTGTGAGCCATTGAAAACCGCTGGCGACCTCACAGAATGTGCCTTCAGGGGGAGACAAATCATCCCGTGACGGGACGGCTTTTGCTAACGGCACATCAGAAACAGCAGAGGACAGGCTTCTGTGACTGGCCAGTTTTTCGGTAATATCACCAGCCACAACGAAGGCACCAGATTTACTGTTAAAGCGAGCACAGGCCAGTGTCGCCTGCTGGCCATCCTGAGCGACCACTGTCTCATACTCACCGCCAGCGAGCATTAAGGGTGTTTTTTCCTGTCTCATGAGGATCGCTACATGATCATTAAACCCTCCTTCGGCAATAATAAAACCGC
The DNA here is from genome assembly GCF_024606245.1 of Endozoicomonas sp. SESOKO2. Taxonomy (NCBI): domain Bacteria; kingdom Pseudomonadati; phylum Pseudomonadota; class Gammaproteobacteria; order Oceanospirillales; family Endozoicomonadaceae; genus Endozoicomonas; species Endozoicomonas sp. SESOKO2. Next base: position 773 of record NZ_JAHHPQ010000557.1, on the reverse strand, counting down.
CTGCCCGTTTCAGGAACTCAGGCACAAGCATCCACTCTTCAGCGTGGTGGGCGACGACAATGGCTCCATCTGGCATGGCGACTGCGTCTTGTTCTTTGGCCAGCCAGATGGAGCCGGTGCAATAGCCTTCGCTTACGGCTTCGCCACTGGCCAGACTGTCTTCGGGTACAGGCATGGCAAAATCCATACCGCCAGAGAGTCGGGTAACGGGGCGTACCTGTAACACAAACGGGCAACCCTGACGATCGATGGCAAACTCCACATCCACCGGGCAGAACAACAGGTTTTCCAGCTTTATCACCATCTCCTTGAGTTCTGAAACCGTGTCATCACTGAGTCGCTGCCCGTCGCCGTCTGATGGGACATCCGCATCATGAATTCTTTTTTCCAGATAGCCGTTATTATCCGCGTTTTTGCGAAGGATGAAGTGGCTGGAAAACATCCCGGGAAAGTATTCCCAGATGTCAGCGCCTTCTATGCGAGCAATATCGATTCGGTGGGCCGTGTTACCGGACTGCCCTGCCACAACGCCTCTGGGTTGACCAGGTCCATACTCAACCCTGAGAGTATCATCCTGAAAGGATTGAAAGCTCGCGGCGACCCCACCATATCGGCAATCAATGCACTGCTGGATGATCAGTGCCATGGGTTGAGGTATACCTTCAGGACAGACTTCAGGCCGGTAACCTGACGCCATAACCTTAAGACAGGTACGCAAAACATCCTCTTCTCCCTGAACTTCAGAGAGGTATTTGCCCGCCTGGGCATCGCCG
>NZ_JAHHPQ010000556.1:0-9324 GCF_024606245.1 Endozoicomonas sp. SESOKO2 | reverse complement strand
ACATTATATTAACCCCAAAACGCCGCCGGAAACGCAATAAGGTATCCATCTGCCTATTCAGCCTGAAAATCAAACGGGAGAATCGATATCGACAAAAGTATGTTCAATAGCCTGCTTTTCTTGCAACCATTCGCCCAGAGCCCTGACACCGTAGCGCTCAGTAGCGTGGTGTCCGGCGCTGATGTAGTGAATGCCATTTTCACGGGCAAAATGAACCGTCGATTCGGAGATTTCACCGCTCACAAAAGCATCTACCTTCAGATCCAGAGCCAGATCAATCATGCGCTGGGCAGCACCAGTACACCAGGCCAGAGTTTTGATCTCATGGTCACCGCCCGAAATCAGCAGAGGTTTACGACCCAGCTTTTCTTCAATCTGCTCCCCCAGAGCTTCCAGAGAAACGGGAGCCACAGGTGCTCCCCAGTTACCTACAGAGCGATTTTTTCCCGGCTCCATGCCACCCTCTGTCTTCCAGCAAAGGAGTTTGGCTAACTGGGCATTGTTACCCAACTCCTGATGCCCATCCAGCGGCAGGTGATAGCTGATTAAGCTGATGTTGTGCTTGAGAAGCGTTTCAATCCGGCGCTTCTTCATACCTACAATGGCAGAATCTTCCCCCTTCCAGAAGTAACCGTGATGAACCAAAATAGCGTTGGCGTTGAGTTCAATGGCCCTATCAATCAAGTCCTGACAGGCGGTTACACCGGTCACAAGATGTTTAACCTGATCGCTCCCTTCGACCTGTAGGCCGTTGGGGCAATAATCTTTGAACAGCCCTGGCTGAAGTTCATCATCCAGGATCTTCACCAGCTGTTTCAGGGTGATGCTCATTCTCCACTCCACTGTTTATTGAATCTGAGAGCCTTTGACGCCATGTTTATCGACCCGCTTTGCACAAGTTTCGGGGCTATCTATCAGCCAAGAAATACAGGTATATTAAGGAATTATACTGCTGGCTTGCAGGTTTCAAGAATTTTTATTTACAGCAACGAAAGCCCCGGCCCACAATCACTGACAAGTACATCATGAAAAAACTTCTCAACCAGCTCATCTACCCCGCCCTGTCAGGCCTGATTGTGGCCTTGCTGGCGATATTGTTTGCTCCGAACTGGCTGGGCCTGCCCCAACTGAATTTCAATAATGTGCTCAACAGGAGTGAACAACTCTTGGGCATTGGCGAGATTTCCTATAGCTCGGCAGTCAAGATAGCAGCACCTGCAGTGGTCAACATTGCTACCGCCACATTGGTCGATGAATCCAGCCGCTCGAGAATGCCCAAGAGCCCCTTCACAGAAAATAATCTTGGCAGAGCCAAGGTAGAAACCAGCCTTGGCTCCGGAGTCATCATCAGCCCTGACGGCTACTTGCTGACCAACAATCACGTTATCGAAGGCGCCGACCGAATTGTGGCTGTACTGAAAGATGGTAGGGAAGAATCTGCAGCGATTGTCGGCAGGGACCCGGAGACGGACCTTGCGGTACTGAAAATAGATCTAAACGATTTACCCAGCCTGAATCTTGTTGACTCTGGTCAAAACGAAGTGGGGGACGTCGTTCTGGCGATTGGTAACCCCTTTGGACTGGGGCAAACAGTCACCATGGGGATCATCAGTGCAACTGGCAGGAATGACCTCAGCCTCAATACTTATGAAGATTTTATTCAGACCGATGCCGCCATCAACGTGGGTAACTCAGGAGGGGCTCTGATCAGCGCCCGTGGTGAACTGCTGGGCATTAACACGCTGTTGTTTTCCAGAGGTGGAGGTAATGAAGGCGTTGGCTTTGCTATTCCCTCCAGCATGGCTCGATTTGTCACTCAGTCCATCATCAAGTACGGTCGGGTTGTGCGGGGTTGGCTAGGCATAGAATCACAACCGCTTACCAGCCGGTTGGCAGAAGCTTACGGTGTCGAAAGCAATGCCGGCATTTTGATTTCAGGTGTCTACGACAATGGTCCTGCAGATATGGCCGGTCTGAAACGCGGAGACATTCTGATAGCCATCAATAACATCAATACCAGCGATGGCAGGAAAGTCATGAATATGGTGGCCCAGGAACCACCGGGGAGTGAAGTGACCTTGCAGATTCTGCGTAATAACCAACCTCTTGAAATGAAAGCGGTTGTCGCTACACGACCCAACATGGTCAACTGATTGAGGATTATCCTATAAATATCAGCAAAATCATGGTACCGATAACACCGGCAAAAAAGGTACCCACATAAGCCACACCCGACCAAAGCCATTCATCATAATTGGTATGGTAACGTTTCAATATTTCCGGGGTTACAGGCTGGAGTCTGGTCAGATCATCCAACAGCATATGGTTGAACTGCCTGCCACCAATACTCTCAAAGCGATCCTGCTTTGTCACTTCCACCTCGACGATCAAAGCCTGCTTTTTATAACCACTGCCTAGCTTATAATGGCTCCAAACCAGCTTGCCATCTGTTTTTTTCCGAAGATTTATTCCGAAATGAGCAATATGGGTCAGATGTTCCAGAGGAAGAAACTGTTCCACAAAAGCATCGTGATAATAGACACAGTCCGAATGGCATGATGTGGAAAACCAAAGCCACTTTTCATAATCATTCTGTTCAACCGTCACACACACTTTTGTTCCAGATGAGTGACAAACGGCTTCTGTTTTGGAAGACCCCAGAGCCCAACCATTGAGACACATTAAAATCAGATATAAACCCACAAACAATGCCCCCCGAACTATCCTGCACATGCTTGCCTCTATTTATTCAGCTGAGAGTGACAAACATAGCAGGTGCCAAGCTTATCTGATCATTTTCCAGTTATATCGTCAGTGCCTGTTTTGCTGCACGATTCAACAGAAAGAGGAGCCCACCGACGGACACAACAATCAGCAGCATTACCAACCAGCTTGACTCCGGCACTGATAACTCGCCATTCATCAGTGAAATAATGTCGTGAGCTTTGATGCCCAACCAGATGGAAAAAAGTGTTCTGGGAAGCATGCCAAAAAAACCACCCAGCAGGAAAACCGAAAACGAAATATTCAGTGCGGGCATTAAAAGGTTCATTAATGCAAAAGGCAGAACGGGCGAAAGCCTGATCAGAAACATCAGGCTCCAACCACTGGCATTCAGGGTTTCCAGTGTTTTTTTGACCCGTGGGTTGTTTTGAATGGATTGCATCAGGTGTCCACCATCCAGGAGTACACCTACCCAGTAGCCCATTGCTGAAGCCAACAAATAGGCTGGCAACATATAGAGGATGGCATCCCAGCCCAGAAAAAAACCTGCTAGCATTGCAACAAAAGTACTGGGAGTCAGAGCCAGAGCCATGGTCGCAGCACTCAATAGAAAGAAAGGGAACCATTGCCCAATACTTAGATCGGATAGATCAGTCTGGTACCGGATTAACACCGAGGCCGCCCAGGAACTGAATAGCAATGGTACAGTGCTGAGGATAACCGCTCCGATAACAGACTTTTTGCTTACCCCGAGAATGAATGAAAATGACATACCAAGAGTCGATGCTTCATTTCTTGATACGATATTCCGCTGAACGGGCGTGAGCTGTCAGAAATTCTCCTCGCGCCAGCACAGAGGCTACTTTACCCATTTCTGAAGCCCCTTCGGATGAAAAATGAATCAGAGAAGATCGCTTCTGGAAATCATAAACCCCCAGCGGGGAGGAAAAACGCGCAGTACCGGAGGTAGGCAATACATGATTCGGACCGGCACAATAATCACCCAAGGCTTCGGCTGTGTAACGACCCATAAAAATAGCACCGGCATGACGGATATCAGACAACAGAGCCTGAGGATTTTCTACTGATAACTCGAGGTGTTCAGGAGCGATTCGGTTGGTGACGTCACAGGCGGCTTTCATATTCGGAACATGGATCATAATGCCTCTGTTGTTCAGCGATTCTGCAATAATCTTCTTACGCTCCATGTCGGGCAGCAATCGACGCATACTTGCTATAACCTGATCAAGAAAAAACTGATCCGGAGACACCAGAATCGCCTGAGCGTCTTCGTCGTGCTCAGCCTGAGAAAACAGATCCATAGCAATCCAGTCCGGATCTGTACGACCATCGCAGACTATCATAATTTCAGATGGACCTGCGATCATATCGATACCTACCTGACCAAACACTTCACGCTTAGCGGTGGCAACATAGATATTGCCAGGGCCAACGATCTTGTCCACGCCGGGAACGGTTTCAGTACCATAGGCAAGAGCGGCTACAGCCTGGGCCCCACCTATGGTAAACACTTTCTTGACGCCAGCAACAGCGGCAGCGGCAAGCACCATGTCATTGACGACACCATCCGGTGTGGGCACCACCATAACAATTTCTTTTACGCCAGCAACATGAGCCGGGATGGCATTCATCATAACGCATGAAGGGTAGGCAGCCTTGCCTCCCGGCACATAAAGACCTACACGATCCATAGGCAACACTTGTTGCCCAAGCAGGGTTCCATCCTCTTCTTCGTAAGTCCAGGAAGATTGCATTTGACGCTCGTGATAGCTTCTGATTCTTTTAGCAGCAACTTCCAGAGCCTTTCTCTGTTCCTGCGGGATGGTTTCCAGTGCCTTCTGTAGCTGCTCTTCCCCCAGAGTAAGATCCGCCATACCAGAAACGGAAAGGCGATCAAATCGATGGGTAAACTCTACCAGAGCCTCATCACCACGGGAGCGCACTTCGGCAATGATATGCTTAACACGATGCTGAACCTCTTCATCAGAGACACTTTCCCAGGCCAGCAGCCGATCCAGCTGCTCATTGAAATCCTGATTTTCGTAGCTCAGTTGTACAGGATTTACCGTCATCGTATTACTCCGTCACTCTTTTTTACCATGAACTTTTTACCACGAAAGCTGCCATGAAAACCCTTTTATCCGGGATTGAGGCAAAAAACGTTCATCAGTCATGGCTGTTAATAGGTTTGTGCGTCTACTGCAGCTCTCAACTGCTGAATCAGTGCATTAATGGCTTCAAACTTCACTTTCATGGAAGCTCTGTTTACAACCAGTCTGGAGGATACGTGAGTGATCAATTCTTTTGGCTCCAGCCCGTTGGCCCTCAGAGTATTACCGGTATCAACGACATCAATAATGGTATCTGCCAGACCCACCAGCGGTGCCAGCTCCGTAGACCCGTAAAGTTTGATTACATCAGCCTGACGCCCCTGAGAGGCGTAGTAGCGTCTGGCGACATTCACAAACTTGGTCGCTACTTTGACCCGACCGGTTGTCGGCTCTTCATGCCCTTTTTTACCCGCAGTCATCAGCTTGCATTGGGCAATCTGCAAGTCCAAAGGCTCATAAAGCTCTGTCGATCCATGTTCCAGTAACACATCTTTTCCCGCCACCCCCACATCAGCAGCACCGTACTCAACATAAGTGGGTACGTCACTGGCTCTGACAATCAAAAGGTTGACGTCTGGATGAGTGGTAGAAATAATCAGCTTCCTGCTCTTGGCAGGGTCTTCAGCTAACTCAATACCCGCCTCCTTAAGCAGTGGCAGCGTATCTTTAAGTATGCGCCCTTTGGAAAGCGCTATTGTGATCTGGCTAGACATCTGGGACAGGCTTCCTTCGCGTTAAGTGGGGTAGTTTACACCAAACAGAACATGACGTGAGTGTTAGACTGCCGTACCGACAGGGAGTTTTTATACTTTTATGAGAGAAAAAGATTCAGAACTGATCTAACAAGATCAGGGGATAGCTGGAAGCTTCCCCTGACACATGACCGCCATAAGTTTTTCGGGTTCAGGAGACTATCAGGCAGGTACCCGCTGAATTTTCGCACCGAGCTGCTGAAGCTTCTCTTCAATACATTCGTAACCACGATCAATGTGATAGATGCGCTCAACAACCGTGTCACCTTCAGCGATCAGACCCGCGATGACCAGACTGGCTGACGCCCTCAGATCTGTCGCCATAACAGGAGCCGCCTTCAGAGAATCAACCCCTTTGATCACAACCGTGTTGCCTTCTACTTTCACGTCAGCGCCCATTCGCTTCATTTCCTGAACATGCATGAAGCGGTTTTCGAAGACGGTCTCTGTAATACTACCGACGCCTTCAGAAATCAGGTTCAAGGCCGTAAACTGTGCCTGAATATCTGTAGGCATGGCAGGATAGGGAGCCGTCTTGAGATCAATCGCTGCGGGACGTTTACCCATCATGTCCAGCTCAATCCAATCTTCGCCCCATTCCACGCAGGCTCCGGCTTCACGTAACTTGATCAGAATCGCATCCAGCAGATCAGGCTGAGTATCCTTAAGGCGAACTCTGCCACCGGTTGCAGCGGCAGCGATCAGATAAGTACCGGTTTCGATACGATCGGGCAGAACTGAATAAGTACATCCGTTCAGACGCTCAACGCCCTGAACACGGATAACATCGGTACCAGCACCTTCAATCCTGGCACCCATGGTCATCAGGCATTCCGCCAGATCAACCACTTCCGGCTCACGGGCAGCATTCTCAATAATGGTTTCACCGTCTGCCAGACAGGCTGCCATAAGAATGTTTTCAGTTCCGGTGACGGTGACGGTATCCATAAAGATACGGGCACCTTTCAGACGGTCCTTGATGCTGGCCTTGATGTAACCGTCTTCAACCACAATGTCAGCCCCCATAGCCTGAAGGCCACGAATGTGAAGATCAACCGGGCGACTGCCGATGGCACAGCCACCAGGCAGAGAGACTTCAGCACGACCGAACCGGGCCAACAGAGGCCCCAAAACCAGAATGGAAGCCCGCATGGTTTTTACCAGTTCATAGGGAGCTCTTAGCTGTTTGATGGTACTGGCATGAACTTCAACGTTCATACGCTCATCGACCATCAGATCAATACCCATACAGCCAAACAGCTCAAACATGGTAGTGATATCGTGCAAGTGAGGAAGGTTACAGACGGTAACCGGGTCATCCGCCAGCAGGGTGGCTGCCAGAATAGGCAGCGCAGAATTCTTGGCACCGGAGATACGAATTTCGCCATCCAGACGCGTACCACCAGTGATAATCAGTTTATCCATCATAGTTTCACCTGTGATCTGCTGGTTAGGTCTGACGCTGAGCTTCGGAAGGTGTCTGGGTGGTCATGGTCACCGCATGAATGGCACCACTGGCGATCAGTTCATTCAGGTGTTTGTATACCATCTGCTGACGTTTAACGGGCAGGGCCCCTTCAAACTGGTCACTGATAACGGTGAGTCGAAAGTCACATCCTTCCCCTTCTACCAGAACCTTTGACCCCGGGATACTCTCTTCCAGCAGCGCCTTAACTTCGGTGGCTTGCATGCATTCACCTCTCAAAACAGGCATGAGCCGGATAAAAGCCGTCTCACGCCTCAAAAGCATAAACACAAAAACACCACCCAACAGCGGTATTTCCATGAAAAAATCCAACAGCCATTCAACAAGCCTGTGCTCGCCGTACATGCTTGCGGGCAAATCGATGAATCATATCGGACATTGACTGCACTGACCAGTCCCAAAGGGGACTGGCAGCCAAAAGACTGCAATTACGTTCAATCAGGAAGTGGGGCAAGTACTTTCCTGCAAAATGGGTGCTATTCCACAGACCTTGGCCAGGGCAGCAAGCTCCTCCGGCATATCAGAGAGGCAGAGATGCCCGCCCTTACTCTGAGCCAGCCTGATCCAGGACAGACAGACAGAAAGGGTTGAGCTATCTCCTTTTAGCAGTTCTCCAAGACTGACTCTCAGGACACCTCCGGGAGCTATGTCCTCTTCCAACAGTCTACGTCCCTCACTCTCCACTTCGACAGCATTATCAACATTGACAATCCCGCGAAGTGAAAACTGCCCTGGCGCCAATCGTTCAAGCTGCATAATTTGAATTCCTGAATGCTCACAGTAAAAAATTGACCAGACTACTTGTTAATGTTCCCGTCTGTTGAAGCCGACATGATGGCAGCCCAGTGCTCTACCACGTAAGGCACTTTCTTGTGCTTTTTCATAGCATCGGCAAACTGGCTCTGGAACTGCTTGGCAATGTTGATGCCTTCAATAGACACGTTTCGCAGCTTCCAGCGACCATCAACGTGTACCATTGAGTAAAAGATCTCGACCGTGTTGGTGCTGGTGCGAACCTTCATCTTGACGGGGACACGACTGGTTTGGCCTTCCTGATATTTTTTCAGCAGCTCGGGAGAAGTTTTATCCACACTGTCGATAATCAGGCTAGTGTCGTCCAGAGACAATAGCGCCTTGCCATAGAAACGGATCAGACTGTCTCTGAATGCCGATTCAAACTTATCAACCTGATCAGGGCTGCGGTGAGCAAATTTGCCCATGACATAGCGGGCTACCTGATCAAATGCCACTACCGGAGATAAAAGTCGATTGACTTCCCTGAAAAAACCTTCAGGGTCTTTCTGGTAACGCTCCTTATTCTTATTGAAGGTATCCAGCAGCTCGGAAGTAATCCTCTTGACTTCCTCTTCCGGTGGCTGCAAAACAGGTGCAGCATAAGACATTCCCGCCGCCATCAGGCAGACCAGCCCCACCATGAATTGTTGAACAGTCTTTACCATTTTCATCATTGATTCTATCTTCCTTTGCAGGCTTTCTAAATTGAATTTAATAGCCTTTTAAGCTCTGGCAAATTTTGTTCGATGGTTCGACAAACCAGTTCTATATCCAGAGTTCCATAAGCATGAGCAGCCCTGTTACGCATTTGCCCTGCACCTCGAAGCGATGACCGAAGAGCTGGAGCGGGCTCAAACCCGGGAATTTTCATGACTTTGCCAGCTTCTTCCCCAATAATGACCATGCGCACCATTACGACATCCTGTAACTGTCTATCTGCCTTGAACCGGGCCAATGTGCAACTGCCAGATTACGCTCAATACATTCAATGCTTTCCAGCATTTTCTCCACTGGATATCTCACTTCCTTGACCATAATTCACAACACCCTAATGTCCTGCTCTATTTGCTTTCTATAGGGTTCATAAATAGATTCACGAGCGACTACATCAACAGGAATATTCAACAGATCTTTCAAGTCGCATTCGATATTACCAATATCAAAAAGTGTTGTCTGGTCAGTGGATTCTACCAGAATGTCAATATCATTCCCCTCATCGATATAGCCATTTCGAGCCAGAGACCCAAACACTCCTGGATTAGAGCAATGGTAACTTTCAACTATACGTATGATACTCACGCGATACTCACGCAATTCATTCATGGTAAGCTTTGGCATTCTGCTCTCCTGAATTCTCCTTCCTGTTTACTGATACCTGCTATCTAGCAGCCTGTCGGACTTAAGGCTGTCCTACTGCGGTTGCAATAAATTGGTC
>NZ_JAHHPQ010000058.1:0-2658 GCF_024606245.1 Endozoicomonas sp. SESOKO2 | reverse complement strand
CCAACCCCACAACCACGGATAATGTCCATTCGATCCGCAAAGCGTAATATGCGCAGATACCAGCGCAGAGGCTCGGGCAGGCTCTGCTCATCTTTACCATTGACATCGTTTTCCTTGCTGTCCATTGCCAGTGCTATGTCATCCAGTAGTGGTTCAGGATAGTGCCCGGCCAGGTCCCGTTTGAAGTAGTATGCTGATCTTGTTTCTTCCGCTGATTTGTCGACATCTTCGGCGGCAGCATCATGATAGATGATCGCCAGCGCCATGAGTTGTTTTTCTTCCGGGCTCAGATAACACTGCTGAAATTTCTCCAGCAATTCCATATACCAGTGACCATTATTTCTGGCCCGCAGGACATGGCTGCAGCTGTGCAGCGGTTTCCACACGGTTGGCATGGTCTGTCTGCCAAGGCTACGGATCACCCGTTCTGGTCCCGGACGGCGATAATAATGCTGCAATACTTTCAGGATGGTTTTTTCATTGTCGCCGGCATTATCAGGCATGACCGGCGCTTTGCTGAAGGCGTCCACCACAAGCTGTAATACCGGTTTCCTGGCTGCAAAGGGTGTTGTCGATGCGCCAGAATCGTCCAGCGGACCGAGAGACTTTTTCAAATCCCTGATGTCCTCCTGAGCCTGTCGGACATGCTCTGGCCAATTCTGGTAGAAAGGATTCGTTTCCCGTTGCGTCCACAGTTTTTCAACCCATTGGATGTAATCAGCCACGGAGAAATTATTAATCACCTTCTTACCGTCACGGTAATAACGGTTCAGATCTACTTTGAGACGATGCAGAACCTCTTTGTCCATGTGAGTACCGTAATGAAAAAGGGCCAGTAAGCGGGACTTGATCATGTCGAGGTTTTGATCGTGAAAAAGCACATCCAATAATGCCGCTTCCATGTATTTTTGTATTTGTCCTTTATCGCGACGGAGATCCTGACAGACCCGGTCAAATTCAACGACGTTTCCCGGACAACTGGTTAAAGGAAATTTCCTGAGATGGTTCGTGTTCAGAAAATCAAAGGGCGCAAAGGCAGCCACCATATAATTCATTACCTCCGCTGACACTTTCAATTCTGAACCATGTAGCATACTGTTAAAAATCATGGCAGACCTGAGATCCAGCCTCGCTCCGCTGTGCAGAAGCAGCTTAAGTATGCGGTAAGCTTCTTCCTCCTGTTCCTGAGTTTGCCCATGCTCAGGTTGTTTTTTTCTTAACTCTTCGGAAGTCAGTAACATATCAAGCAACGTTCGAGCAGTTCCTTCATGAAAAAAACGCTGGTGAATTGGCAAGCCGCTTTGTTTTAATTCCAGCAGCTTTTCGTAACTGTAATGATCGGGATCACTCACTAGCATGATGGCCTGTCGCAATTTGTGTCTGACATTGGCCGAGTCGGTTGATTCCGAACTCAATGTCTCTGCCCGTAAAGACATTGGCAGCAGATTTAACACGGCTCTGAAATGTTTTGGGGCTATGCCCTCTAAAAACGCAAAATTATTCAGAGAATGCTCATTCCTGGCTAAGTGTTTACTGTCCAGCTCATCATCAAAGTAGACCTGTACAGAACCTGTCTGATGGCAATAAACGACCAGGGGCAAGGGTTCAAGCGCCAATACCTGTTCACACTCACGCTTGTCCTGCAGGATATCGGCAATATTTATCTGTGCATCGTTGTAAACACAAAAGCATTTGATGTCTTTTTCGCTGTATCCGGTGAGCACCAGTTCCGGGTAATCCAGTCGTGTGCTACTGCCAAATTTCAATTTTGGTAAACTGAACGTCCCATCCGGTTGCAGATGCCCCGAGGTAAAACGCAGAGGATAAACTCTCCAGATCACCTGATCGCCACGCTCAAGACGCCTACCGAGCAATGATTGCAGATGAGGTAGTAATTTTACTGTCAGTTTTTCCGGAGTTGAGTCAGGCTCCTCCAGCAGATCTCTGGTCCTTGCGTTACGTTTATAAACATACAGGCATTGTGGATCAATAATGCCTACCATCCATTTACCATAACGTTGTGGCACGTGTTCGGTTGGCATCATCTTTCCCGGCAGGGCAAGGGTAAAGGGTCTTGGTGCACCCTTGCCCGAAAAGTAATTTTTTTCTTTACTCAATTCAATTCGCCGAATCGCCAGGCGTCCACTCTCAGCGGCCCACAGTAGCTCTTGTCGCTCAGACTCCCTGGGATGACGGGGTAGCAGCTTGCGGGTTGGTTGGCTGCTTGACCATTGGCCAGAGGCTGTTGCCGCCCGGGTATCAAAATGGGGTTGTGGGCACGGGCTCGCATTGGCTCTCATTCCGTGGGCAGCATTCATAGAAACATTCCTGGAAAACGTTTTATGTATGAGGACATTCTGATGTCTTTAGAGTAACTGGCAGTTAAAAAGTTCCATCTGCCGCTGCTGCACCCTGAGCGTCAGTCTTCGCAATCTTCTTTGGCACCAGCATTTCCCATTCTCTCGGGAGGCCATCGTTGGTTAAGTAGGGACGCTTCTCTCTGAACACGCCAATACTCCGTTGTTTCAGCACTTTTTGGGCTTCCTCCGAAGCCAGCGTTTTTTGCGTCAAGGTGCCCGGATTCATCTGTATACCTTCGTTCTTCAGCCGCTGCACCTCTTGCTCCAGTGCCTGTTGTGTTGCCGGGCTCAGCAGCGA
>NZ_JAHHPQ010000555.1:0-1920 GCF_024606245.1 Endozoicomonas sp. SESOKO2 | reverse complement strand
CGGAAAGGTCTGCAGAAATGCTCATGCCCTGTCAGATCACAAAAGCAGAGACCACTGCGTGCAAAAAAACTGTGACTTGATCGTGGTTGGGGAGGATGGTCGGCAGCAACCATGCGGTAAGGTCTGCAAGAGTGGACATGCCTTGTCGGATCATAAAAGAGCAGAGCACACCAGGCAGCAAGCCTGCGGTGCAACAACAGTCGGGAAGAATGGTCAGCAGCGGCCGTGCAGGAAGGTCTGCAAGAATGCTCGCGCCTTGAGTGATCACATGAGAAAAAACCACAGCGGGCCACAAACCTGTGAGGTCACTGTAGTCGGGGAGAATGGACAGCAACGGCCATGCAAGCAGGCCTGCAAGAATCTTCAGGCCTTTTTGAATCACAAAAGAAGGCATCGAAAACGCAAGCTTGATGATATGGACCGGAACAATGACTTAAGTCCTCAGGAAGTAAAGTGAAATAAGCAACGATCTGATCCAGTACATGGCTTCATTAGATTTTTAACAGAAGAACTTCAAGGTAAAAACACGCTTATTTTCTTGATCTATCCTTCCTCTCTGTCAACCGGAATGCAGGGATAGAATTATTAAACACTCACTCTTTGAGGTACTACTGTTGCTAATGTCGTTGTCTGTCGTCTGTCAGAGCGAAGCGTTGACAAGACATTATATACTCGAGCTTGAGCAGGGTGCAGTTTATTCAAAACAGAACTACTCTATAAAACCTGTCTGGCCAACATTACCGGACAATCCGTCAGCCATTACCTACAATAAAGACCACGCAGAATTAACTTTACCAACTGATGACAAACGACAGAGGTCTGGGATTTACGAACTAAAAACGGCCATCGTTGGGTCGATTTCATGGCAATGGCTTTATGCCACTGGCATTGTGGTTGCGTACGAAATGATCCTGACCACCAAGGATGCCCCTGCAAGCTCATGGCTTCCTGTAGAAGTAGTTTTCGCTGTCGCCTCGCTTTTAAAAATCTATTGGAACCCAAATTCATCGCTGTCTAACCCGATTCAACAACAGGAGGCAACCTCTCTGCCGATACAAGGGGATCACCCGTTTGCGACTGTTACTATGATGCATGGCTCTGATGATAACCCGGCACAATACCCACTATCAGAATCATCCTGCCAGAAAGTCCCGGAAACCACCATCCACTCTTCAGGCTCATTCAAAAGTCTCGTGTATTCTGACTCTGGCGACAGTAACGGAGACCCTGAACAACACTCACACACTTTGGGTTTAAATTGTTTCGTCCATCCCTGTCATGGCGTTTGTCGATTTCGGGCATCAATAGCAGTATCCACACAACAATCATGCCTTCGCTCGGCGAATGAACACTGTCTTAGTTGCATATACCATTTTGATCCCCAAATCGCTTCGTACTTCATGAGCGGAGCGCCCATCTGTACCACTGATTCTAACGGGCTACTAAATCATGATGTGCAAATGCCCGGGAATGTGTCCGTCAACGCTGACGACCGGGTCATAATAGACGGGTTACTCAGTCTGGGTGGTCATAGCCTTCCAGAAAACGGGATTACCTGTACGCTTGCTCATTCAACACGCCCGATGGGGATTTCATTTTTGGGTTGTCTTCCTTCTGGAGGGGATACCCATTGGCAACAAACTCCGTCAGATTACAAAAAAAAATACGACACTGAACAAAGAGTATGCGTCCTGCCGGTGATCGGGGAGGATGGGCAGCTGCGGCCATGTGGAAAGGTCTACAAGAATGCTCGTAGCCTGTCGGATCACAGAATCAAATTCCACAGCGGACAACGAACCTGTGACACACCAGTAATTGGGGAGAACGGTCAACAGCAGCCATGCGGGATTACCTGCAAGAATGCTAAAGTCCTTTCGTATCACAAAAACAGATACCACAGCGGGCCAAAAACCTGTGACT
>NZ_JAHHPQ010000554.1:0-1650 GCF_024606245.1 Endozoicomonas sp. SESOKO2 | reverse complement strand
GCAGGCAGGGAGAGGAACCTGGCCCGAAGATGACGACCATATCTATGCAAGGTTGACTAGTGCAAGACGCAGCAATAATCCGGCCATTGCTGAGCAGGCAAAGGCACTTAGGCCATTGGTTAATTTGTGCTCGGTGCAGCACCTGGTGTCACAAGTGCAGGCAGGGAGAGGAACCTGGCCCGAAGATGACAACTATATCTATGCAAGGTTGCTTAGTGCAGACATCAGCAATGATCCAGCCATTACTGACCAGGCAAAGGCACTTAGGCCATTGGTAAATTTGTACTCGGTGCAGCATCTGGTATTACAAGTGCAGGTAGGGAGAGAAGCCTGGCCTGAAGATGACAACTATATTTATGCAAGGTTGTTTAGTCTAGAAAGACGCAATGATCCAGCCATTACTGAGCAGTTAAAGTCACTTAGGGCATTGGTTGATTTGTACTCGGTGCAGCAACTGGTGTCACGAGTGAAGGCAGGAAGAGAAACCTGGCCTGAAGTTGACGACCATATCTATGGAAGGTTGTTGGGTGCAAAACGCAGCAATGATCCTGCCATTACTGAACAGGCAGAGGCACTTAGGCCATTGGTTAATTTGTACTCTTTGCAGCATCTGGTGTCACAAATGCAGGCAGGGAGAGGAACCTGGCCTGAAAGTGACAACCATATTTATGCAAGGTTGAGGAGTGCAAAACATAGCAATGATCCGGCCATTGCTGGGCAGGTAAAGGCACTTAGGCGATTGATTAATTTTTACTCTGTGCAGCATCTGGTGTCACAAATGCTGGATGGGAGAGGAACCTGGCCTGAAGATGACAGCCATATCTATGCAAGGTTGAGTAGTGCAGAACGAAGCAATGATCCGGCCATTGTTGAGCAGGCACAGGCACTTAGGCCATCGGTTAATTTGTACTCTGTGCAGCATCTGGTGACACAAGTGCTGGCAAGGAGAGCAACATGGCCTGAAGATGACAGCCATATCTATGTAAGGTTGAGGAGTGCAGAACGAAGCAATGATCCGGCCATTGTTGAGCAGGCAAAGGCACTTGGGCCATTGGTTCATTTGTACTCTGTGCAAAATCCGGTCTCACAAGTGCAGGCAGGGAGAGGAACCCGGCCCTAAGATGGGAACTATATCTGTGCAAGATTGAGTAGTGCAAAACATAGCAATCATCCGGTCATTGCTGAGCAGGCAAAGGCACTTGGGTCGTTGGTTGATAAATATACTAGTAAGTCGCGAGCCAAATGATGGCTTTGTCACCCGGGGTTTCACATCAACAATTCTCTGCTCAATATTCGTCATTACAACCCGAATCAGACGATTGAGGTGAACCACGTCGGGTCCGGGTAATCACCTTGCTCTAGCTCCGTGATCGTCACTGACTTCATCGCTTTTCTCAAACCGGGTTTTACGACAGTCATCAGGTATAAAACATCGGCGTCTCAGTGGCATGCCAGCACGTTTGCCATGGATGAAGGAATCTATGAATCACCATGTTTTGGTTCTGTGCGCATTATCCTCTCGTCTACCATCACTGCTCCTATCCGTAGAAAACAGAGGATAGAACCATTAAAAGTCTACTCTTGCAGGTATTGGCCTTTGTGCCTTTCGTCTGCCCGGTTGAGCCGCAGACTTACCGTTTTATCGTCGAG
>NZ_JAHHPQ010000553.1:0-1951 GCF_024606245.1 Endozoicomonas sp. SESOKO2 | reverse complement strand
ACCAGGAGCATTGTCGGCTATGTGTTTAAGTCTCTCTTTATAAATCGCCAGAGACCGAGCTTCACTGGCTGAGGGCATGCTAGATGCTGCTCCATCGGTTGGATCAGAATACTCATCTTCCCTTTGAAGTTGATCCAATTGCTTGATCGCACCGTCAGCACCTGCCTGTAACAGTAGCAGTGCCACTGTCTGAAAAAGACTATCAGGGGAAATGACAAAATCTTCATGAGGAATATTGAGTGCTGTATGGACAAATTGATCGATGGCAAACTCCTGATTTTTCAGCGATTCATCAGCTTGTACATCAGGAGTTGAGACTGGATTGACTAGTGTTGCCGATTGGGATGGCACGGTGTCATGTTGATGGGGGTGATCTTCTTGATAACACGCCAACGACGGGCAGAATGTGTCGTCTTCCTGATCGTAATTAAAGCCGCATTTGTCACAAGTTACAGCCGGAAGTTGTGAGGGTTGCAATAGTAAATAGAGCAACACCAGAACGACCCTGTAGTGGCAGATTGAATCGAAAGACTTACTCAGTAACATCACGTTTGTACCTTATTCTCTTAACTTTAGAGTTTTCGCGGAATAACCTTCTTGTTTACTGGGCTGTTGTCCTGCTCGGGCGATCAATGGAATATGAAACCCGCAATTCAATGTAGAGTAGTTTCTTAGTTTTTTTATCCAAAATTAAGCAATGCGGGGTAGGTGTTGCTAGCTTGGCACTTACCTTGCGTCTGAGTCCCGTGGAGCAAGTATCTGCCCAATGAAGAGGATTCTTTTTGTTATTTTATTACGCAATATATAAATAAAGGATTGATCAAATCGGATCGATTGTATCGTCACACCCTCATGTGATCTCTTACAGCCAACGTGGGCTGAAGCTGCGTCCCCGGTTCCTTGTTCATGAATTTCAGTGGCACTGTGTTGTCTGAACACATTCGTGCGAACAGGTAAAGGAATAGCTGGCATGGCTCCTGAATTCAGATCGCTTTTGACTGCAGAAATTAAACCTGAGCCTGATCGACTTAAAGCTTCACTCATTTGAGTATTTGTATCCACTTTAGAGTGAGGAGGTCCGGGAGTTATCGTTGAGCTGGATGAAGAGGATTCGTCACAGTCCAATGATGAAAATAATGCCGTAATTATTTTCGGACTTACCGTATAAAGCATACTCTCTGCCGGAGACAAAACCAGAATTATTTCATGATCTCCCTGGTCGGGAAAGGTAAATGCTTCCCAATCATCGTGATGAGCGTACCGGGAAGGATTCATTTTTCCATCCATAATTCTGTCCAAAATGGCTGCTTGACCATTGGGTAAGGTAAATAAAGCTGCACTTTCGGTCCCACGAGACATTCTCAACAGCCCTCTGAAGTAAATAGAAGTTATGAGTTCTATGGATGTTGATAAGGGGCAGGCGATGGGATTGCAAAAACGTTGCACCATACCCTGGGTTAATTGGCAAAATAGTCCGTTGAGTTCTTGGGCCAGACTATGCATAGGCGTGAGCTTCATCAAGTTGAAGTTATCACGAGCCTTGTCGTGTATTTGTTTAAGTCTCTCTTTGTAAATTGACAGAGGCTCAGGTTGACTGGCTGCGAGCAAGCTATTTGCAACACAGTGTGTGTCGTGTCCGCAGGCTGTTGCACCTGATACCGCTGCACCGTACGGCTCAGAATGATCCCCTTTCAGATAATTTTGACGACATTGTTCGGTCGCACCGTCAGCACCCGCATATAACAGTAACAGTGCCAGTGTCTGAAAGAGGCTATCAGGGGACATGACAAAATTTTCATCAATATTGGAGGCTACATATCTAAATACATTTGTGGAAAATTCCAGATTTCCCGGCGATTCGTCCTTCTGTGTACCAGAATTTGAATCAGGATTGACTGATACTGCTGATTGGGAAGGCGTTGTGTCACGTTGAGGGGGCTCATCTTCATCA
>NZ_JAHHPQ010000552.1:0-1054 GCF_024606245.1 Endozoicomonas sp. SESOKO2 | reverse complement strand
GATCTTAATGGCATTGGGTCTTGCCATGTTTGTTGGTCAAGGCAGTTATTCCAGTCACAGCAAAGAGCGTTATGAGCTGATCTACGACAGTAGTGTTATGGGTCTGAATATTGGTGCTCCTGTTACGCTGCGGGGGGTCAAAATTGGAGAAGTCACAGAGATTCGCACCCAGCTGTATGTTGACAAGGAAGAGTTATTAAACACGGTGTTTATCGATATTTATCCGGACATGGTGATCGGTAAGGGAGGAAAAATTCCTGAAGATATCGTGAAACAGCTGGTGGCCCGGGGGCTGGCCGCCAAGCTGAAAACCCAGATGCTTCTGACAGGGTCGTTGTACATTGAAGTGGACTTCTATAAAGCCAGCTCTCGAACGATTCCTGTCTCTACCCAATATCCACAGCTCCCGACGGTGCCCACAGATTTTGAAACCATTACCCAGGATCTGGACAAAATGAATCTACCTGCGCTGATCACTGATCTGAAAAGCATTGCTCACAACCTGAATACCATCAGTGGCAGTCAGGCATTTCAGCAGATGCCAGCGAACCTCAATAAGGCTTTTGTTCAGTTTGGGGCCATGTCAGAGGGTATGGCCAAAAGTATGTCAGACATCAGGGATGAATTTGTCCCTATGGCTGAGAGCATGAACCAGATGTCTCAGGCTATTGAAAAAGAACTGCCAAAAACGCTTGGCAAGGTGAACGAGGTATTGTCGACAGTAGAAGCTACGCTAAAAACGGTGGAGCAAACGACGGTGGAACTGAGTGATACCATGGCGCCTGACTCGCCACTGATGTATCAGCTGGATCGCAGCAGTAAAGACATCAGTCGCTCGGCGGATGCTGTCAGGGAGTTGGCAGAGTTGTTGGAAGAACAGCCGGGATCAGTGCTGTTGGGCAGAGATACAGGTGAGTAATGTCATGAAGAATAACGTTAAATGGTTCTTGCCTCTGCTTGCCGTTCTTCTTTTGTCGGCCTGTGCGAGTCGTGTCACGCCTTTTCAGTACTTCACCCTGAAACCTGCGGTCGAAGATAAACCCGATCACAGTTC
>NZ_JAHHPQ010000551.1:0-1497 GCF_024606245.1 Endozoicomonas sp. SESOKO2 | reverse complement strand
CTGTAATATGGATCTGGATTAAAACAATATCCATTATTCGGTTCTTCATGAAGGTCTATTATGCTTACTCTTTTTGAAGCAGCTCTTAAAAAATCATCTTTAGAGTGCTCTGTCATAAATAAACAACCATTGTCACCTTTCCAGGAAACAACTTGATTGGCAGGTTTCAATAGATCATAGTAGTGGTGTGAAATATGTCCTATCTGTGTTGCTAGATATTGATAGTTACGCTCTGCTTCACCACTGAAAATATAATTAAATAGCTTTCTTGCTTTGTCCGTAGACCATATTTTTGATTTTCGTTTATTTAAATGAGGCAGATCGGAGAAAAAAGATCTGTGTGCCACTAAACGCTTTCTATCAATATCAGATAGTCCTGTTAAGGTGTGGCCATTGATATCTTTGAGTAGAATGTCATCTGGCATTTTTGGCAGAGTAAACATCCCATGTCTGGCTAATATGTAGGGTGGTTTGGATAACCATTGATTATCAATATCGGAATAAAATAAATGATTAACTCCGAGCTTTTCTAAACGATTAGCTAGTTTGGGTTTATTTTCAGAACTCGCCTTATCTATACAAAAGCTTAGTGTATTAGCAATGTTTTGAGACACAACAACTCTAATAGAATGCATAAACTCAAGGCTCATAGATGAAGCATATTTATTTAATGGCATAGGGAATTTTAGCTGAAGGTCTGTTTCCAAAGAGATACATAAGATATTATCATGGCTTATAAATTCAGCTTTCATCTCTTGAATTTGAGACTCTGTTAAACTCATATTCGAAAACACTATAAGCAGTGGAATATCATTTTTACTTAGACTGCTTCCTTCTTCTAATATTCTTTGAACATAATCTATCCCCTTGAGCCCTTCAGGATTATTCAAACCATTAAATATGGTGGTGCCATGCAGTGCGGCCCATGTGTGAAAGACTGGACATGATTACACGTGGCGCCAATAGTAGAAGATACCTAACCACATCAACTCCGCACCATTACGACTTTGAACCAGTGTTCAGGAACTTTTTTTATTTTGTTGCGTGTAAATGAGTACAGGATGCAGATGATCATTTCTTCAGGCAGAAATGTTCATTTTGAGCTGGAGCTCGCTGATTTTTCCGGGCTGTAACTCATCAAGTTCAAAAAGTACCTGCAAATTCTGAACAGTTACTACGGAATAACCCAATAACCAGGTAAAGAAGTATCTTATGAATAATCTTAACTCTGATGGAACTAAGGTATTTACTGACCGTACTTACAAGCAGATAATGGAGTCAGATGAGCAGAAAGCCATCACGGAATATTTTAATAACTATCAAGTTCCTCGCTTTATAAACACCTCTCAGTATACAAATGGCAATGCGACCAGAGCATTGTCTTCGTATTCTATTAAGGCTTCTGATGATAATTCTGAAAGCAATGATAATAAAATCTTACAATTGGATATAGATGATTGTGAATGGGTTGGGATCAATGAGAATGTTCAAGCTATA
>NZ_JAHHPQ010000550.1:0-1127 GCF_024606245.1 Endozoicomonas sp. SESOKO2 | reverse complement strand
TAACATGGTAGAGAATGTCTGGAAAGAAGACTTGACCAGCAACGGACAAACCATTATCAAGTAACCGGTTATTCTAGCCTTTCTTAAACAGGAAACGAACGACAGCTGATCAGCATAGTGCTGGTCAGCTGTCTTGTTGTTGCTTATGCTTTTAACTGCGATGCCTAGCGCTATAAAGGGTGACTCAATCTTCTACAGACTGAGCTTCACCAGCGCCATTCTGATTTTTCTGGTGTTGATCGGGATTATCCTTTCCCTGATTGACGGCGGTTGGCTGGCTCTCTCCGAGTTTGGCCCCGGCTTTGTATTTCGAAATGTCTGGGACCCGGTAAACAGTGAGTTTGGGGCTGCCTCAGCCATTTACGGCACTCTGGTTTCTTCGCTTATTGCCATTGTGATTGCCATTCCTGTTGGGCTGGGCACGGCGATCTTCCTGGCCGAGCTGGCTCCGGACTGGATCAGTCGCCCCGTTAGTATGGCCATTGAGCTGCTGGCCGCTGTACCCAGTATTATTTACGGTATGTGGGGCCTGTTTGTCTTCGCGCCCTGGTTCTCAGAAGGCTTTCAATTCTGGGCACTGGAAAACTTGGTTGGCCTGCCTTTAATCGGCCACTGGTTTGACGGCCCTCCCATCGGCATCGGCCTGATGACGGCAGGCATCATTCTGTCATTCATGATTTTGCCCATTATTACGACTTTGACCCGTGACGCCCTGAAAACCATTCCCAATGTGGTCAGGGAAGCGGCTTACGGTGTCGGCGCAACGCCCTATGAAGTCATTACCCGTGTACTGTTGCCTAGCATCAAGAATGCTGCAGTGGGCGCCGGAATCCTTGGTCTGGGTCGTGCCTTGGGCGAAACCATGGCGGTTGCTTTTGTCATAGGCGGCGCCAACCGTATAGAGACTTCGCTGTTCATGCCAGCAAGCTCTATTTCTTCTACGATTGCCCAGCAGTTCAACGAAGCGACTAATGAGATGCACATCTCAGCTCTGATCAGCCTGGGTCTCGTACTGTTTGTACTGACCTTTATTGTGATGGGTGCTGCCCGTCTGCTGTTGAGGAAGCGATAATGCCAGTCAGGAAACTCAAGAACTACGCTTTCATCGGCTTCTGCACTTTCTGTGC
>NZ_JAHHPQ010000549.1:0-1130 GCF_024606245.1 Endozoicomonas sp. SESOKO2 | reverse complement strand
CTCAATTTCTTGCAATCCTCGCTACGGACGCTTAAGTCCGACAGGCTGCTAGACCGGATATTTCACAAATAAAGGGAAAGTCCTCTTCAACAGGAAATAAGCTTATTGACAAGTATTGTTTTCAGTCTGATATTGGCGTACTGTCCTGCCATGAGCTGACACCCCGAACCCGACTTTGATCCGCCTTGATGCCAGTTAATGGAAAAGCAACTTTCTGCTTCCAGCTGGTGCCTGTATTAAAGCGGATGTTCAGCGGCTTAGCAGGATCAAGATTACCCGCAATCTGCTCTCTTTCTTTCAAACGACATAACATCTTCAAGGAAGCGATCTCATCATTGCCAGTTATGGAAAATTGTTTGACATCATAGTTTGGAGTAGTGCGCGGATGATTGAATGATTTGCTGACTGCGCTAGTATATCTACTGAATACAACATAGTGCGGACAAACTGAATCAGCCATGATCGGGTGCTGTGGTCTGGTCACCGCCACCAGACTGTTCTCCATTATCAAAGTATGTGTCAACTCATTATTCCCGGCGTCTTCTGTCCCTCTGATACTGTCCATGATAAAAGCACTAAAACCACCTGGGCATTTAAGAGTGCCAATGGGCTCTGTTAACTCCATATCCCAGTCGATTTTTATGCATCCACGACTGCTGGTTTCAATGCCGACTAATTCACAGACCTTATCACAATGGTACATTGCCACGAATTGAAAAATGTCCAGAACATCATGAAACTGAACATAACGCCTTATCCTGCCATCGTTATAATAATGACCTTCGAGTGTGCAAAAACGCGCATCCACTTCCACATAAAATTGACCTTCCATGCTTTTATTCTGGGTAATTTTCATACCAGCTACTCTGCCCTCACTTAGCAGCTTTGACACATCCAGGACACGTACATTTTCAAATGACTGTTCCAACTGCCTGACCTGTGCAGCCACTGTTTCATTGATCAGGTCGTTATTTATCAGAATGACGGCAGCGCGGGACTTTTCGATAACGCAGTTATTACTGAAAATGCGAATGGACTCATCATCAATGCTTGCCTTTTGATCCAGACAATAAAACTGTTGACATCCTCTCGCCCCTGAAGGAGCGAGATTCCCGTTAGTCACCTAACAG
>NZ_JAHHPQ010000548.1:0-3447 GCF_024606245.1 Endozoicomonas sp. SESOKO2 | reverse complement strand
ATTATTGACTTTTAAATTATTAATACTTAGGTGATTTATCATTATTTTCATCAGAGCTGATGAATTGGCTTGGATAATCGACATTAATAATCTTTCTTTGTAGTTATCTTTTAGATCACTAGCCTTGAGTGCCAGCATCTCTTTTTTTATTTTTTCATAAGTTTTGAGTCGATAGCAGTTGTCAATTTTGTTTAGGTTGGCAATCGATTCTATCAAAGAGTCATTAGGTAATTCATGGCTAATACCCTTCTGACTTCTGGAAATCTCTGTTTTGTCGACATCCCATAAATTTTTTATGTGACCGATAATACGGAGTCCATTGCTTAAAATGCAGGAATATAAATCACTATTCTTACCAGAGCATCTATCAGGATGAAAATATTTTGTCAACGTTTTAATAATGTACTCTACATTTGAATTGTCTGTATTTTGATCAATCTTCAATATGTTGGCTAACAGAAACTTGAATATTTTTTTTTCATTATCAGTTATCGTAACTTCGTTGTCTAATTTGTTTAGAATTGATTCCATGAAGTTTCCGACACCTTTAAGTTCCCTTAAAGATTCTTGTAAATTGATCTTCTTCGATCTTTTTTGCTTATTGAGCTCTTTTAGAGCGTCTTGTATTTCTTTTGAATCAGCAATATTACTCTCTATCGCTCTGCAGAAATTTTCAGCATGCCTGTTTGATCTATCAAAAAAATCAGAGGTTTGAGCAAGAGTGGGTAATATATGAATGAATTCAATAGTTCTTTCATTGATAGGTGTGTCATTCGGAAGTTTACTGGAATATTTAAGGTTTTGCTGATCATAAACTTTCATGAGTTTAATTTTTAAATCGGGTTCCACAGATTTGCCATTGCCTGAATGCATCAGGTAGGCACCTCTGTCATGTACGTCAAACAGGACCTTTGAAATTAAACCAAGCGCTTCCATGTTCATAATTTTGAGCTTCCTTTCATTAATTTTTTGTAAATGGTTTTTAGAATTTACTATTGATTGAATTATTCATTAGACTTCTGCTTGTACTAAAAGTTCAATTAAGAGCATTTTTGGGCCAATCTGTGACTCCCTCGCACCAGCGTGGGAACGCATACCTGACTCACCATAACCGATCCACCTCTAACAAACCTTCAACGCCGACGTAATTACTTGCGCTGGGATAACTCCGTTACTCCGCCCTATCGACATTACCTCTTTTCACCGGGTTTTGATGAATAGCCACAAGGTGAAGATAATTTTCAAGAATGACATAAGCGTGCATTTTCATCCCTCCTCGCTACGGGCACTGTTCTCGGTCAGCGCTCCCGGCGCGAGAGCTTCATCAATGCCTTTTTGCAGGCTTTCATTTTTGCAGTCGTTGTTGCGAACTCTGAGGCTGTATCAGGGTTGCTCTGTGTACACTACGTCAGCACCATAGGCAAATGCGTAGCGCATGTTTTCAGGGTTCCGGCAGGCGATAGGAGTTCCGGTTTCATACTACAGATGCTCTGTTCAGTGCACGGTCGGGCATTAGATCAGTGTGAAAACGACAGAAAATAAGCAGTTTGTGACGGTGTGGTCAGGGAAAAGCGGGCCCGACAGAACATCGGGCCGGAAAGAACCCGGGATCTTACTTGATCTTGTATTCTTTGTACTCAACGTGCTTGCGTACAACCGGGTCGTACTTTTTGAACACCAGCTTGTCTGGAGTGTTACGCTTGTTTTTGGTTGTGGTGTAGTAGTGACCAGTGCCAGCCGACGAAACCAGCTTGATCTTTTCACGAATACCTTTAGCCATGACTGATTGCTCCCGCTATCTTAGATTTTTTGACCGTTACCACGCAGTTCGGCCAGAACGGTGTCGATACCTTTCTTGTCGATGATGCGCATGCCTTTAGCGGATACACGCAGGCGAACGAAACGCTTCTCGCTCTCTACCCAGAAACGCTTGTGGTGCAGGTTGGGCACGAAACGACGCTTGGTCTTGTTGTGCGCGTGGGAAACGTTGTTCCCGGTAACCGGGCGCTTGCCGGTAACCTGACAAACTTTGGACATAGTAGTGGCCTCTCAAACCAAAAAAACCCAGCCATGAGGCCGGAGGATTCCGTTGTTCGTTTTCGGGCAGGTCTGCCCAATGTCAAGAGTCAGAACTCTCAGCAGCTACCCATATACAAAGACCGCGCTTTATATCAAAGTCAAGGCTTTGGTGCAAGTTGGGCGCTATTTTCGGTCAGGCTCCTGCCGGACTGAAAAGTCAGTTTTGCAAGGAGTCGCAGGCTGAATTATCCACTGATTTGAAAGGAATCTATAGTGGTAAAAAACGATATTTGTGGCGTCAGGGTACCTGATTATCACGTACCTGTGTTGTAGGAAACCTTTTGAATCTTGCCAGCATTATACCCATCGCCATTGGAGATGCGGGAATGTTGACTGCTCCGGTCGGATTCACATAATGCCTTGCTCCGCCAGAGAAACCGATATGCCTTTACCAATGATAATATGGTCCAGTAGTCTGATATCCAGCAATGCCAGTGCTTTCTTGAGGGTTTCGGTGATTCTTATATCAGCCTGACTGGGCTGTGGGTCACCCGATGGATGATTATGGCTGGCTATAACGGCCGCTGCGTTGAGCTCCAGGGCTCTTTTTACCACCTCTCTGGGGTAGACAGGCGCCGCATCAAGTGTGCCCTGAAACAGGGTTTCCAGAGCCAGAACCCGGTGCCGTGTGTCCAGAAAAAGGCAGGCAAACTCTTCTCTTTGACAGCCCCTGAAATGCAGCTGAAGATATTGACGGGTGGCATCCGGGCAGTTGATCGTGCTTTGCTCAGACATTTTTTCAGAGAGTACTCTCTGACAGATTTCGAGAATGGCACTGAGCTCAGTCGCTTTTGCTTTTCCAAGGCCTTTTAAAGTTTGTAATTGCGCAGGTGTTGCACAAAGCAAACCACTCAGTGATTGAAAGTGCTGAATCAGCTGGGACGCGAGGGTCAGGACATGAGTGCCTTTGTAGCCAGTGCGAAGTAGAATTGCCAACAGCTCAGCATCGCTGAGTGCCTGAGGCCCGCGAGAGATCAGCTTTTCCCTGGGACGTTCCTCTTCCGGAAGTGCTTTTATGGCTGTGCCCTGAAGGTGTTGAGTCATAAGGTCTGAAGTATCGACTGTTAAGTTGGTGCCACTTCAGACACAATAAAACCCGGAAAATTCCCAAAACCCGGAAAATTCCCTGATTTGTCGAATGAGCGTACAACCCCGTACTTTTTAACGCCGCATCAGCGAAGCGCAGAACTTTTAGTAATTGAGAGTCATGAATCAAAAGAGGCGACATCTACAATGACACAGGGTGTTCTCTGTCTCCTCTGTCTCTGTTTGTGTCTGAGTTTGTGTCTGTGTCTGCTCTGTCTCTGTTTGATTCTGTGACTGTGTTTCTGTCTCTGTTTGAGTCTGTGACTGTGTTTCTGTCTCTGT
>NZ_JAHHPQ010000547.1:0-2226 GCF_024606245.1 Endozoicomonas sp. SESOKO2 | reverse complement strand
GCTTTGGGCTACCTATTTCAGGGCTGAACAGATCATAGCGATTTCCGGCAAAGTCTATCACCAGACAATCTTTCTTGCTTTCTGCCAGACGAAGCCCGCGGCCCACAATCTGTTGATAAAGACTGACAGACTCTGTGGGGCGAAGAATAGCGATCAAATCAACATGAGGGGCATCGAAGCCGGTGGTTAATACTGACACGTTGACGAGATATTTGATCTTCTGAGCCTTGAAAGCCTGAATCAGGTTGTCACGCGCCTGAGTGTGCGTGTCACCAATAATCAAAGCAGATTCAGATTCTGGCAGATAGCCTATTATTTCCCGGGCATGATCCACGGTGGAGGCGAAAATCATGACGCCTTTTCTGTCTTCTGACGCTTTCATAACCTGGGTGATGATCTGTTTCGTTGCCCGCCCTTTGCCTTTCAGAAGCTTGTTCAGATCCGCTTCGCTGCAGCGACCAAAACGGTCTCTTGATAAAAGGCTAAAGTCGTAAAAAATAACTGGAGCATCGATTAAAGTTGCGGGTGTCAGATAGTGATTTTTAATCATGTACGACAATGGAAGTTCATAGATACAGCTTTTGAAAAATCGCTTTTCAGCCGTTTTCAGGGTGCCTTTTTTGTTTCCAGGCAAGTAATGCTGATAAATCCAGCCGATTCCAAGCCGATAGGGTGTAGCCGTTAACCCCAGTATTTTCAGCCTCGGATTGAGCGTTTGGAGGTGCTCTATGACCCTGTGATAACTGGAGGTTTTCTCCAGAGAAACCCGATGGCACTCATCAATGACCAGTAGCGAGAAATGATCGTCATCAAACTGATTCAGGTTTTTGGCGACCGATTGAATACTGCCGAATACAACCTGCTCAGAAGCTTCCTTCCTGCCCAGGCCGGCACTGAAAATGGAGGCTTTCAAATCATAGCTCTCATACTTGGCATGATTCTGTTCAACCAGCTCTTTGACATGAGCCAGAATCAAAACCCGGCCACGGGCAATTCGCCCCAGTTCACTGATCACCAGACTTTTACCTGCACCTGTGGGCAGAACCACAAGAGCAGGGTCGTCACTTTTGCGAAAATGCTGTATCACTTTGGAAACAGCTTCTTTTTGATAAGAGCGTAGCCGGAAAGTCATTGATTGATTATATAGGTCCTTGATAAAAGGCTGAACAGCGAATGACTTTTCATATCTATATCACTGGCTTCAGACCTGCTGTTGTATAATCAACCCTTTATTCTTTTTCAGGACAAAGCAGGGTATGGCAAACGCTTTCGCACGTCGATTTCAGTTGATAGTTGATCGTCTGACACAGGGTAACAAAAAACAGTTTGCCGAAATGACAGGTAAATCCGCCTCTCATATCTATAAAATCTGTCGGGGTACCAGCCGCCCTTCCATGGCTTATCTGGAAAGTCTCTATGATGAGTTTCGGGTAGACTTAAACTGGCTGCTGACGGGTAATCAAAACGACAGTGGACAAATCTCTGATACTTCAGACAGTAAAGAAATTGTCTTCACTCCTATGTTTGATGTGCAGGCCAGTGCAGGGATGGGCTCTGTAGTGCAAGGTGAAGATGTCAGCGACTATTTTGCCTTTAATAAAGCCTTTCTGAGCCGACAGCTGGGCGTTTCCGGTGAAAACCTGGCATTTGTCACGATCACTGGTGACAGTATGCTTCCTACTTTTCGGGACGGAGACCAGGTGTTGGTAGATATGTCCCGGAAATCAGTTCAGAGTGAAGCGGTTTATCTTATTCAGACAGACGATGGTTTGATGGCCAAGCGGGTCAAACAGATACAGCATGAACTGGAAATAACCAGCGATAACCCTGAGTATCCCGGTTGGAATATTGATCTGAAAAAGCTGGAAGAGAATCCGGTAGTGGGCAAGATCATCTGGTGTGCCCGGGCGGTTTGAGCACTATGGTAGGGGTACAATTTTCAATATCGTTGAGCCAGAAAAAGCATTCTGTCATGCTAATCCGCTATAGCAGAATTGGCACTAAGGAAGCAGTGTCCCCTGCAAATAAAAAAGGGTTACGATTGCTCGTAACCCTTTTTTATATATGGTGCCTAGGGGCGGAATCGAACCACCGACACGCGGATTTTCAATCCGCTGCTCTACCAACTGAGCTACCCAGGCCAGAATGCTTGTCGACTAGCACCATCATCGTGAAGACAGATGGTGCCTAGGGGCGGAATCGAACCACCGACACGCGGATTTTCAA
>NZ_JAHHPQ010000546.1:0-1118 GCF_024606245.1 Endozoicomonas sp. SESOKO2 | reverse complement strand
AAACCATCCCTGTTTTTATCTCATTGGCTGCTTTGATAATAATTCCGCAGGTTCTCTACCCCTTCACCCGAATCATCAAAATCCACTTCTAAACTGATCAGATAAACGCTAAAAACCGGTCAGATCTCATGGGGCACTCAAACAGCCTTGAGCCCGGGGCAAAAAACAGCCCTGAGCCTGGAGAAAAAGGATTTTCATTAATTGAGCTGATGATCACTCTGTTGATCGCCGGGATTATTGTTGCCATGGGACTGCCACAACTGAGGGAAGTCTCGAACACCATTCGTTTCTCAAACATTCAGCAAAACCTCCTTTCAAACCTGCTCTACGCCCGCAGTGAAGCCGTTAAAACCGGCAGCAATACCATCGCCTGTGCATCCACTGACGGGACTACCTGCGCAGCAGATCCAACCCTTTGGAGTCAAGGCTGGGTCATTTTCACCGATGAAAACAGTAACGGCGTATTTGACGCAGGAGTCGATACCTTGAGACGCTCACAGACAATAGAATCTATCGCCTCAATTACCTGGAGTAACAGCACGCCAATCGTGTTTCAGGGAGATGGCACCGTCAACAACACCAGTTCAGGCAACTTTCTTATTTGCGACAGTCTGACAACATCGAAGATCGCCAGAGGTGTTACCATTAACCTGTCTGGTAGAGTACGCTCCGCCAACTCAGTGGTTTGTCCATGAATTCAGGACGTTCCCAAGCAGGCATGACCCTGGTAGAAGTTCTGATCACAGTCGTCATTCTGGCTTCTGGCCTCTTAGGTATGGCCGCTTTACAGACCCGAAGCATCAGTTACAACAACATTGCCTATCTCAATTCCCTATCCAACATCCTTGCCTACGACATGCTCGACAGGATCAAAGCCAACCCGGTCTACGCACTTAACGGGCCCGGTTATTCGGCCAGTGTCGGCAATGCGCCCGCTGCTTATCCTAATGATTGCGACGCCGCAGATTGCACACCCGCTGAGTTAGCCCGTTATGACATTGCGCAATGGAAGTTCATTCTGGACGCCCAGCTCCCCGATTCAGACGGTTCAATTGTCAAAACCGATGTACCAGAGGGCCGGAACTACACCATCACGATCTTCTTTGATGACAGCAAAG
>NZ_JAHHPQ010000545.1:0-20039 GCF_024606245.1 Endozoicomonas sp. SESOKO2 | reverse complement strand
TTTCCCAAACATGAGGAAGTGACAGTGCTGCTGGGCTGGCCGGAATGGAGAGACCAGGATGGCGAGTTCAATACGAAGCTTTTCGTCGCCGTCTCGTTTATGAATCACGGCAAAGGCTTTCCCAAACATGAGGAAGTGGCAGTGCTGCTGAGCTGGCCGGAATGGAGAGACCAGGATGGCGAGTTCAATACGAAGCTGTTCCTTGCCGTCTCGTCTATGAATCATGGCAGAGGCTTTCCCAAACACGTAGAAGTAAGACTAATGCTGGACTGGCCGGAATGGAGAGACCAGGATGGCCGGTTCAATACGGAGCTGTTCCTCGCCCTCTCGTCCATGAATCATGGCAAAGGCTTCCCCAAACATGAGGAAGTGACAGTGGTGCTGGGCTGGCTTGAATGGAGACGGGATGACAAGTTCAATACGGCGCTGTTCCTCTACTACGCGTCCAGGAATCATGGCAGAGGCTTGCCCAAGCATCAGCAGGAAGTGAAAGACACGCTGAGTCGGCTGGAATCGAAAGACCAGCAGTATGAGCATGGATTCAATGAGGAGCTGTTCCGCGCTTTCTCGTCCATGTCTACGTCAAGAGGCTTGCCCCAATATGAGCAAGTGAAAGCGATTTTCAACTGGCCGAAATGGAAAGACTAGCAGCCTGTCGAACTTATGTGTCCGTAGCGAAGGTTGCGAGAAATTAAGGATAAAAATTTCTGATCCCGAGGAGAATAGCGAGCTATTTGACGAGGGAGCATGAATTTTCAGGCCAATTTATCGCAACCGCACAACTGCATGGATGCAGGAGCTGATCAGTTGCGTTTTCTGGACGCCAACAACGCCCGGCCTGTATTCGAACTGTTTACTTCTTTGACTGCCCTGCAAAAACTCAGAAAAGAGCATTCTTCTAAAAAGGCGAGACCCTTTATTATTGGAAGTTGCTCTTGATGTTTGTGAGAGTTGTCAGGAATTAGAGTTGCTTCATGGCTATTAGTTCGTTACTTTCTGCCGGTAATTGCACTACTTCACATTAAATGAACACTATTGCGGTATGACAACCTCTTTCTGGCAGACCAAATCCCTCGAACAGATGACTCCTGATGAATGGGAGAGCCTCTGTGATGGCTGCGGTCGCTGCTGCCTGCAAAAGCTGCAAGATGAGGATACAGGAGAGGTTCACTACACCTCTCTGGCCTGCAAGCTGCTGGATATTCATAGCTGCCAGTGTTCAGATTATGAACACCGCAAGGAAAAAGTCCCTGAATGCCTTAAGCTGACAGCCAGTGATATTCCTCATTTTCACTGGCTGCCAGACACCTGTGCCTATCGACTTCTGGCCGAAGGCAAACCGCTTTGCGACTGGCACCCTCTGATATCCGGAAACCCGGACAGCGTTCATTTGGCTGGCATTTCCATCGGGGCGTTTGCGCAATCAGAAAGCTCAGTGCCTGAAGAGGATTGGGAAGATTACATTATCCCCCTGCAGCCCGTCGAGCGCTGAGTCGGGCAGCCCCCGCTATCCCCGACGACATTCAGCTCCGCCGAAGGCGTCAGCTGGAATGGCCGTGTCAGGCTGCTAGGGAGAGAAGTAATCCAGTACCTCAACATAATACATGCAGCCTCGAATCATAATACCCATATGACTAGGGAAAAAGTTTGTTGGCGCGGGGAAGCCTTGCACCCAGTATGGAAAAGCCTGCTGCCGGATGGACACCCAAAGAATACCCCAGCCATTTGATTGAAGCACAAAATTAGCCACAGAATTGTAGTCATAAGGACTGCGGATAACATAGCCTGTGGCAACACTCTTACAGGAAAGACAAAAAAGAGCAGTCAGAGCTATATATTTTTTCATATCAGCCAATAACCTCCATATGCTGAAGAATATATATGGACCAAATGACTGATCTTGCAACTTGACGACCTCTGCAGGGGACAAGCCCCCATTTACTGGCAAATCATCTTGAAACCTCTCTTGGGCATCAATCCTGTATTGACCTTATTGCGCTGGTTATTTTTGGCCTCATGCAGATGGGTTCAGTCAACCTTTCCCGTATTGCCCGAACTTTGGGGCACGTACCGGGACCGGCTCCGGGTGCAATCGTCTCAAGCACTTCTTCGCCCGGAGTGGCATGGAGCATGATGATATTGCCAGAATGGTCGCTAAGTAGGAGGGCGTCATTCCCACGGAGGAAGCTGTCGCAAAAGTAGCGAGCAAAGCTGAGACGAGGCAACGGTTCTTCCGCCTGGCATCGTTATGGCTTTTCACAGGGTAAGTCATAAAATTTGGGGAACTTTTCTGCCAGTTTTTTATCTCATTATTTACTAATGAACAGAAATGGAACTTATTTTATGACAATGAGTGTTTCGGATGCATGTCAAATCTGTCTCGGGTCTTTTAATGAAAAAGATAATGAAGATCTTCGATGTAAGAATAAAAAAGTGGTTCTCCCGTGCCATGAATCTCATGTTTTTGGAAGAAAATGTCTTGCTATATGGTATGGCCATTCCAAGACTTGTCCTAGCTGTAGGGCTCCGGTGCCGTCATATGTTTTTGAGAATATGCCTCCTCCTCGATCATTGCGTGAACGGGTAACCAGAATATCTCAAATTGCTACTAATGCTTTTATTGGTGCTGCTGGCTCTGCTCTTATTGGGGCAACTCTTATTGGTACCTCTGGCATTATTAATATTTACAGTGGTTTGGCTGAGACTGGTGATGTTATGACCGCTTTGGCTGCTGGTGTACGCACAGCTACTCTATCCGGAGCTGTTTTTGGAGCGGGAAATAGCGTAATTGAAGTACTACCTTACGGGTTTATAGGTTTTTCTATTAGCCTTGCCAGCTGCCCTATAGCTTATGCATTTTATGGCTACCTTGCTGCTAGTCATTTTGCTGGTTTTGCCGCTGGTGCATTCGTTGGCGTGCTCTGCCCTCCTCATCCTTCTATTTATTTTGATGATTAATTTACGGGGTGATGTACTCCCACCACTAAGCCGCTGAAGCAGCTTTAGTGGGGGCTTCTTGCGACCCACGCTGAGAACTCTCAACACCTTTCGCTGTAGCACCTGCGCTGACAGATATTGCTACAGGGGAACTCTTTATACAAACGCTGCATCCCAGCGAATCAGCTAAACCAATATCACGGATATTACAGGCGGCGTTTATGTCCCTGTCATTGACAGATTGACAATTTGGGCACTGCCACTCCCGCACAGACAGGGGCATGGCTTCCATTTTATAGCCGCAGCAATTACACAGTTTGGAACTCGGATGGAACCTCCCTATCCGAATCAGGTTCTTGCCATTCCAACGACACTTGTATTCCAGTGTCGTCAGAAACATTCCCCAGCCTGCGTCCTGTATTGCTCTGGCAAGTTTACGGTTTTTTATCATGCCTTTGATATTGAGGTCTTCTACAGCAAAGGTGGTTGCGTGGCTTTTGTCAGCCAAATTTGCTGTTGCCTGGTGCGTGAAATCGTAGCGACGGTTGGCTATTTTTTCATGGATTATGGAGACTTTGCGTTTTTGCTTTGATCTGTTGGCTGAACCTTTTTTCTTTCTGGCGAGTATCTTTTGCTCCATTGCCAGCCGAACCAGTGAAGCCTTCAGAATACGAGGGTTTTCAGTCTTGTTACCTTTACTATCAATAAGAAATTCAGTCAGCCCAACATCAAGACCAACAGTGTTTTCTCTTTCAATCGTTGCAGGAGCTGGATCAACAACACCATCATCAACCAACACACTGGCAAAGTATTTGCCTGACGGTGAACGCTTGACAGTAACGGTTTTGACCTTGCCGGAAAACGGGCGATGAAGTTTTGCTTTTATTCCCTTCAGCTTTGGCAGGTTGATAGCCGATGCTTCAAAATCAACCGTTACATGCTGGGGGCATTGGAAAGACTGCCAGCCGGAATATTTTGATTTGAATTTTGGAAACTGGGCTCGACCCTGAAAAAAGTTGGTGAACGCAGTATCCAGGTTGGCGAGAGAGGCCAGCAGACTTTGACTGTTGACGTCCGTCAACCATTCTTTGTCGTCTTTCTTGCTGGCAACCAGACGATCCTGAAGCTGACGCTTTGACAGGCTCTTTCCGGTTTCTTTGTAATGTTTGTCTTTTTCTGACAATGCCCAGTTATAGACATGACGAGAGCAACCGAAGTGCTTTTCAATCAGCACTCGCTGTTCAGGGTTGGGGTAGGTTCTGTACTTGTATGCTCTCATACGACTATAATAACACAAAATAACTTAGTGTAATAGAATGAAATCCCACTATCATTGTGTCTATAAGCTAAAATATCATTTAGTGTTAGTAACAAAATACCGCCGTAGATGCTTCACAGCTCCCATGCTGGTCAGGTTGGAAGAAATCTGTCGTGACCTTTGCCAAAAGTGGGAGGTTGATCTTGAAGAGTTTGGTGGAGAGGCTGACCATGTTCACCTAATGCTTGATCTGCATCCGAACATCATGCCCAGCAAGTTCGTGAACAACCTGAAAACTGTCACCAGCAGGCTTATCCGAAAAGAGTTTTCAAAGCACTTGAAAATGCATTATTGGAAGCCTGTTCTATGGACAAGGGCGTACTGCTTGATAACGGCTGACGGTGCGCCTTTGGAAGTTCTGAAGGAATACATACAGAAACAGGAGAGGCCGGAGAAATGACAGCCCTATACGGGCTATTCGCTATCCATCTCCATCCAAACCTTCAAAGGTCGCTACGCTCCCAATGAGAGGCTATGGATGGAGAATTTCGCGAGTTTCGTTAAACTGTATTCACAGAGAAAAGCAAAGGCTTCCACACAACCTGCAGCCATCTCTTGAATAGCAAACTCCACTCACAGGCGGGTTGTCTCCGTTACCTGTCCGGTATTTTTCAGTACCCTGGATACGATAGCACGGGATACTTTTGCTCGCTCAGCGACGTCTTTTATTGTGGCCATTTTTGCTTCTGATCGATTTTTTTGTGAAGTGTTATCAGCTCCTGAACCATTTCCTGAGCCAGCATGGATGTCATCAAATGATCCTGGGCATGTACCATCACCAGGGTCATTGGCCTTTTCCCTTCGCCCTGATCTTCCTCGATCAGTTGAGTCTGGATTCTGTGAGCCCCTTTTGCGGCCTCCCGGGCGTGAGCTATCATCTCTTCGGCTCCTTCGTAATCCCCAGCCTTTGCCTTGGACAAAGCATCGTAAGCACAGCTGCGAGCGAGGCCAGAGTTAATGATAATCTCCATTACGGCAGACTCTGGATCCATGGTCATACTCCTGTCTGGTATACAGTTAGCCGGAGTGCTTTGCGGACTCTTGATCAATTGCCCGAAACACTCAAAAAATGTTTTACGGTAAAAATAGTCAGGACGCTCAGTTTACACTGTGTCTTTTTAGATGCAGTCGGTTTCATGGAGTGGTGACATTATGGCTGACATAAGTCAAAAAACCGGGTTTTGGACTGCTTGAGTGAAAGTGAAATAAAAAAAGACAAATGCCTTATATTCGTGACTGGATATTCGCATAGGTGTAAACCGAAGCTTTATTGATATAGATCAAGGTTTTTGTAGTAGGTAATACGTATTATGAAGTCACTCGGGCCAATCAAGAAAAATAATAAAAAGCGCCAGAGAATAAGGGACATAAAAAAAAGAAGCGGGAGCCAGTGACAAGCCAGCTGATCAAATACCCGGGTTTGAGGGGACCCAGGGTATTTTTTTATGGGTAAAAAATCTGCCTCAAAGTTCATTCATTCTGCAATAAAAATCATCAGTAAAAAATTGTTTCTGAAGCTCATGGCTGTTTAATATGGAATCATGGGATTTTATCCCGTGAGACTGAGGACGCTCCATTTCATTTCAAGGCTTATTCGGGACTTATGTCATGCAGATACTGATTACCGGGGGAACAGGGTTTATTGGCCGCCGACTGGTGGCCAGACTTTTATCAAAAGGGCATCGGCTGACCATTTTGAGCAGACAGGATGCCAGGGATGTACACCGCCTTCTGTCCACTGAAGTGAAGCCTGTAAAGTCCTTGTCGGCTGTGAAGCCCTCTGAAGCCTTCGATGCCATTGTCAATCTGGCCGGTGAAGGAGTGATGGATAAGCGTTGGACTCCCTCAAGAAAAAGACAGTTGCTCAATAGCCGGATCGCATTGACTTCAGAATTGGTTGACCTGACTGAGAGAATGGAAAACCGGCCAGACTGTCTGATCAGTGGCTCTGCTATTGGGTTTTATGGTGGTAGGGACGATGCTGCCCGTCTGGATGAGTCTTCCGGGGCTGGGGATGACTTTGCTGCAGGACTGTGTATACGCTGGGAGCAGGCTGCTGTGCGTGCAAAGGATTTGGGGCTGCGGGTTTGTCTGGTCAGAACCGGAGTAGTATTGCACCCTGAAGGCGGTGCGCTCCGGGAAATGATGCTTCCTTTCCGTCTGGGTATTGGTGGTCCGCTGGGTTCTGGCAAGCAGATGATGTCGTGGATTCACATGGAAGATATGGTGAATGCGCTGGAATTTTTGCTGGAGAATGACTCAGCTGAGGGCGCCTTTAATGCCACCGCTCCTGAAGCTGTCAGTAATAAAGACTTTGCCGTGACTCTGGCCGGCACTCTTAATCGTCCGGCCTTCCTGAAAATGCCAGCCATGGTTCTCAGGGGAATGTTGGGGGAGTCTTCTGAAATGGTATTGAAAGGCCAGAATATCTACCCACAGCGTCTCATGGCTGAAGGATTTTCATTCACTTATCCACAACTTAAACCAGCACTGACTCAGTTGATTGGGGCTTAGTATGAAAAAATAATTTAAAAATGCCGTTTAATTTATCGTTTTATAATAAAATCATCCTTTTTTCATTTTGGGGAAGGGTTGGGCGTCTCTCTCAGTGCTCTTTTTAGCCTCTTCCAAGGACTATGCCACAGCGTTGCAGAGAGTGAAGCTCTACAGATCAATACATCAATAAGTAGTGACAGCCATAAGCAGCAGGATATTTTTCTATTTCCTGATGACGGAAAAACGTTCAAAGTAACTGCCATGAGTAATCGCCTCTGTTTGATTTCACTGGATGGATGAGAGAAAGCAGGGTAAAAGCAAGAGTGACACTATGCAAAGGCTTTGATGGAGAAGAAGCTCTGCATAACACGGACTATAAAAACATGCCTCAGGCACTGAAAATACAGAATCTAAGAAAACAATACGACAATGGATTTCAAGCCCTGAAAGGGATTGATCTCTCGGTTGAAGAAGGCGATTTTTACGCCCTGCTGGGACCCAATGGTGCCGGCAAATCAACCTCTATCGGTATTATTTCATCACTGGTTCGAAAGACTTCTGGCAAGGTTTCAATATTCGGGCACGACATTGATACTGATCTTGTCAGGGCCAAGCGGATGCTGGGAGTCGTTCCCCAGGAATTCAACTTCAACCAGTTTGAAAAAGTTGAAGATATCATTGTGACGCAAGCCGGTTACTATGGCATACCAGCAAAAGAAGCCCGCCAGCGCTCTGAGAAGTATCTCAAGCAGTTGGGCCTGTGGGATAAACGACACAATGTCTCAAGAATGTTGTCCGGCGGTATGAAGCGCCGTTTGATGATTGTCAGAGCCCTGATTCACCAGCCCAGACTACTGATTCTTGATGAACCGACCGCCGGTGTTGATATTGAGCTTCGTCGCTCTCTCTGGGACTTCCTCAGGGACATCAATGGGCAGGGCACCACGATTATCCTGACCACTCATTATCTCGAAGAGGCTGAGCAGCTCTGCCGCAATATTGGCATTATCGATAGTGGCAAGATTGTCGAGAACACCAGTACCAAGGCTTTGTTGGGCAAGCTTCAACAAGAGAGCTTTGTGCTGGATCTGAAAAAGCCGATTGAATATCTGCCTACCTTTGCAGGTTATACCGTCAAGATGTTGGATAACCGTAGCATTGAAGTTGAGGTTGGCAAGCATCAGGGAGTGAATGACCTGTTCAGGCAGCTGAGTGAATGTCGTATTGAAGTAGCCAGTATGAGAAACAAGTCCAACCGGCTTGAAGAGCTGTTTGTCAATTTAACTTCTGATGCCTCGGCGACAGACGCTTCGGGAGCTGACTCTTCGGGACAAACTAAAGGCAGTGCAGCTGAGAAGGGGGAAGCGCACGGTGAGTGAGTGGAAGTATAACCTGGTCGCGTTTAATACGATCTTCAGTAAAGAAATTCGTCGTTTCATGCGCATTTGGCCACAGACCCTATTGCCGCCAGCGATCACCATGTCTCTGTATTTCGTTATTTTTGGTGCCGTGATTGGCTCCAGAGTGGGCGAAATGGGTGGCTTTGATTATATGACCTTTGTCGTACCGGGTCTGGTTATGATGGCGGTGATTACCAACAGCTTCAGTAATGTGGCTTCCAGCTTTTTCAGCAACAAGTTTCAGAAGAGTGTTGAAGAGTTGCTGGTGTCACCGGTACCGAACTGGGTGATTCTGGCCGGGTACACTATGGGCGGTGTTGTCAGGGGGCTCTACGTTGGTGTTCTGGTTATGCTGCTGGGAGCCTTCTTTGTAGAGCTTCAGGTTCATCATATTCTTATTACCCTGCTGGCCGTTTTTCTGACAGCAACTCTGTTTGCATTGGGTGGCTTCATCAATGCAGTGTTTGCCAAAAAATTCGATGATGTCGCCATCATCCCAACATTTGTACTGACTCCACTCACATACCTGGGAGGGGTTTTCTACTCGGTAGACGTTCTTCCCGAGCCATTCCGCTCCATCTCACTATTGAATCCTATCCTCTATCAGGTGAATGCCTTCCGTTATGGAATCCTCGGGCAGGACAGCGGTATCAGCACTGGCTGGGCTTTTGTTGTGATGGTTCTGGCTATCGTTATCATGGCCACATGGGCCCTTCATCTCCTGCGAGTGGGCAAAGGCCTGCGAAACTGAATGTGGAGAGTGCAGAACTGGCCGGGTTATGGGGCAGAAAGAGTTGAGTCAGAGTGTGAAATTATGAGTGAATTAGTGAATGCCTCCCCACTGGGGAAAAACAGTGAGTACCAGGCGGAGTATAATCCGGAACTTTTGTTTCCCATTCCCCGTAAGGATAAGCAGCTGGAGTTGGGGCTGGACCCGGAAAATCTCCCTTTCGTTGGCAGTGATGTCTGGCATGGCTATGAACTGTCATGGCTCAATAAAAAGGGTAAGCCGTTGGCAATGGTGGGTCGTTTTGAGTTGCCGTGCCATTCGCCCTGTCTCATTGAATCAAAGTCCTTCAAGCTTTACCTGAATTCATTCAACCAGACTCAGTTTGACTCTGTGTCTCAGGTTCAGGCGCTAATGGAAAAGGATCTCAGTCAAGCGGCAGGTGCACCGGTTAGCGTAAAGCTGATGACGATTGCCGAAATGGAAGTTTTCGGATTCAAACCGGCTCCCGGTATTGGCGTAGATCAGCTGGATGTGGCCATTGATTGCTATGACTATAAGCCTGACCTCTTGCAAAAGGCTGAAGGCACCCGGGAAGAAACCATCCACTCTCATTTGCTGAAGTCCAACTGTCCAGTTACCGGGCAACCAGATTGGGGTACCGTGGTCGTCCAATATAAAGGTGAAGCCATTAGTCATGAGTCGTTTTTGAGGTTTATCTGTTCATTCCGGGGGCATCAGGAATTTCATGAGCAGTGTGTGGAAAGAGTTTTCACAGAGATCCGGGCCCGTTTCGAAATGGAATCTCTGACCGTCTATGCTCGCTATGTACGCCGGGGAGGACTGGATATTAACCCCTGGCGCAGTAGTGACCGGGCCGGGCAGGATGACAGGCGTCTGATCAGGCAGTAAAGCAACTCGTCACTCTCCCGGCAGCCAGTCATCGTCGGTGATTTGCTTATATGTCCATGGGCATTGTTCGGGAAAGTTGTTTTTGTGCAGGCGCTTACTCTCTGAGCGAATGTATTTGTTCAGCTCTTTGATGGCTTTTAGTTTGGCCAGGGAGTATGCCTCTGCCAGCACCTCATTAACTGCGGGCTCCAGACTCGGGTTCTTGTTTATGTGCTGTTCAATCTCAATTCTTGGATTGTTGATGCTGGGCAGCCAGGTATACATCACCTTGTCTTGTACCCATGAGTCTTTCAGAACCCGTATCTGGTAGTCGTATTTCAGCAGGTGAAGCAGCAGAATAATTAAATGGGCTCGAAGCTCTTTGGTAATATCGCCCATTTCAAAATCCATTGCCTCCAATAGGTTGGGAATGTCAAGCTGGTCAAATTGGCCCTGAGCCAGCAGATCCCGCTGCTGACCGAGCCACCGGTGGTAATCGGTTTTGTATAGGTTTTCCATAAAATACCTCCATTGACCTACCGATGTAGGCAAAAAGAAGAAGGGAATCAAAATGAAATACCGGCGTGGGAGCCTGTCGCAACTCCCTTTTATTTCCTTGCTCCCACGCTAAAGAGGCTGTCACAAAGGATGGCCGGGCAAAAAGATCTCACCCGCATCAGGATGAATGAATCGCCGTAATGAATGGCGGATCATGCGTAGCTTTTGCTTCCCAGAGGGAGCTGGAGATACTCTGGCCGTCAACACGCCCATGGAAGTAAATGTTATTTCTACGCTCACGGCCGTTTGGTCTATTCTTCCATAAGTTTACCCATCTTCAGCTTGCTCTCAGATTAGAATCTTCTCCCCCGGAGTCTCTCCAATGGTCAAATCTGCATTCGGCACACTTCAGCAGATAGGTCGGGCGTTGATGCTGCCTGTAGCCGTTCTGCCTGTTGCGGGAATACTGCTGGGCGTAGGCAGTGCCGGCTTCGATTTTATTCCAGATCTCGTCTCCAGCATCATGGCCCAGGCGGGTGGCATGGTCTTCGGAAACCTGCCCATTATCTTTGCTATTGGTACTGCCATTGGCCTTACTGATAATGACGGTGTTTCCTCAGTGGCGGCAACTGTAGGCTTCGTGGTCATGCTGGGAACCATGGGTGTCATGGCCGCAGAGCTCGGAGTAGAACCCAGTTCTATTATGGGCATAGATACGATTGATACCGGTGTTTTCGGTGGAATTATTGTCGGTATCATGGCCTCTTGGATGTTCAATCGCTATTACAAGATCAAACTTCCGGATTATCTGGGCTTCTTTGCAGGAAAGCGCTTTGTTCCCATTGTCACCGCCATCGGGGCTGTCTTTCTCGGCATCCTGCTGAGCTTTATCTGGCCCCCTATTCAGGGTGCTATTGACGCCTTTTCACAATGGTCGGTGACTGAAAACCCGGTCATGGCAGGCTTTGTTTATGGTGTGGTTGAACGTGCCCTGATTCCGTTTGGCCTGCATCATATCTGGAATGTGCCCTTCCAGATGGAGATGGGTGAATTCATTGATCCATCAGGTAATGTCTTTAGAGGCGACATTGCACGTTTTTTTGCCGGTGATCCCACTGCCGGATTCCTGGCTGGTGGCTACCTTTTCAAAATGTTTGGCTTGCCTGCTGCGGCCATTGCCATCTGGCATTGCGCCAGGCCAGAGAACAAACAAAAAGTCGGTGGCCTAATGCTGTCAGCGGCTCTCACTTCATTGCTCACAGGCATTACAGAGCCCATAGAGTTTTCATTCCTTTTTGTCGCCCCGGTACTTTATGGCATTCATGCCCTGCTGGCCGGACTGGCTTATGCCATCACCAACTATCTTGATATTAAGATGGCCATGTCATTTTCCAACGGCCTGATCGATTATCTCCTTTACTTCGGCATTGCCACCAAGCCCCTCTGGATTATTGCCCTGGGTCTGGTCTATGCAGTTCTCTATTATGTGATCTTCAGGGTCATGATTACCCTGCTGGACCTCAAAACACCCGGACGTGAAGTTGAAGCTGAACTTTCAGCCAAAGTGGTTCCATCCAGCGCCCTGGCGAGAGACCTTATTCTGGCTTTTGGCGGCAAGGGAAACATTAAGAATCTGGATGCCTGTATCACTCGTTTGAGAGTCACGGTTAACAACCCTGACGACGTTGACCAGGAAGCCATTAAACAACTGGGAGCCACGGCTGTTGTGGTGGTGGGTCAGAATATGCAGGCCATCTTTGGCACTCAATCCGACAACATCCGAACCGAGATGGAAGAAGTCATTCAATCCATGTAAACCGGGTTACTGAAAAGACTCTACTGCTGTACAGAGGGAACGCACTCTCTCAACCGATACTTCTCCCTCATCAAGAACACTGCTGTACGCATGAATGCTGGT
This sequence comes from Endozoicomonas sp. SESOKO2, assembly GCF_024606245.1. Taxonomy (NCBI): domain Bacteria; kingdom Pseudomonadati; phylum Pseudomonadota; class Gammaproteobacteria; order Oceanospirillales; family Endozoicomonadaceae; genus Endozoicomonas; species Endozoicomonas sp. SESOKO2. Next base: position 7,854 of record NZ_JAHHPQ010000545.1, on the reverse strand, counting down.
CGAATGAATTTCTACGGGTAGTTGTTGAAGAATCTTCCCGGCGTTGTCCGGACCAACCCCACCACCGACGACCAGCTCCAACCTGTTTTCGGCTTTCAACATCAGTTGCTCGAGCATCCTCACGCCTTCAAAAGCGCCGTCAGCAGAACTCCAGGTTGTACCACTGCTCAGAATACGATCCACACCGTATTGAATCAGTATATCCAGACTCTCAAACACGTTGGGTGTAGCATCCAGTGCACGGTGAAACGTCACGGACAGATTACGGGTCTTGGCGGTGTCGACCAGTCGCCCCAGTACATCACGATTAATGGTATTGCCGGGAAGTGCAAGAGCACCTATGACGACACCATCAGCACGCGCTTTGGCGGCATCACAGATCTGCCGTTCCATAAGCAAAATTTCTTCGGTACCGAATGAAAAATCGCCACCCCGGGGGCGGATCATGCACTGTAAACCACAACGATCCTGAAAGGCTTCCCGGGCAGCTTCGAGAGCTTCTATTGTGGGAGTGGTACCTCCTAAGGACATATCACCACACAACTCTATACGTGCAGCGCCACCCTTGCAGGCCGCTGCAACAGAGCGGTAAACATAGTCTGGATTCAGACTGTTGACGCAGATCTCGACAGGGATTGGCAATGTGTGACTCCTGATGCTGCTAGCGCTAAAAAAATAGCATTAAATGTCTTTTATAGATGGCCTGCCGCTGAACGTCAGCGATGACATAGACAGGACAACTCTGACAATAATAACCAGATTGTCACAGATCGCTCAGGAAAACACAGTCTTTACAAATAAAATCTCACGAAACTGAAATGATCTTCAGGCGATAACGGGGAGATTTGAGAGAAATCTGGCAACCTTGAACCAGACCCACCTTTAAAAAAACGACACTAACTACTTATTAAACCATCAATCAGGGCAATTCACCCGTCATTCTGAGCACATCATCAATCAGCATCTTGTCCAGCTTCTGCTTTTGCTTCAGCATTTCCATTTTGCCCGGACTGACCCTGACCGTGAAGCTTTCAGGCTCATCATCGCTAATCGCTGCAGGCATGGTAACAGTGTATTCCTCATGGGTTGGGTCCATAAAGAAATAAGGTACAGAATGAGAAAAATTATCAAAACAACCCTGTGACTGATACCTGATAAGGTCATCATAATAAGATGACATATAAGATGAGTAGGCTGATCTTGCTCCCATACACCCGGTGCCTGAGCTTTTTCTAACGGTGTCATCCAGGCCCCATGCCTCTTCCCCCCGAGCGGATTCTTCCTCCGGTGGAAGAACGATATCAGGAAGGCGCGCAGCCTGCCTGATATGCTCGGCTTCCATACGCTTGAGTTCTGCCACCAATTCCTGATGGGTCATACGGTTCAAGCGAGCCTCGCGGGCCTGGGCATAAGACTCGTAACTGCTCCCGCCTAACAGAGAGTCTCCGTCCAGATATCGGGACACTGTCTCTCTTCTGACAGAGTCCAACTCGTCAATAACAACCTGCAAGTTCTCAGCCTCCCGATCTTCTTTCGGGCTCACAGGTACCTCTTGGAATGAAAAAATCAGCAGCAGGAAGCCGGTAACCACCAGCACTAAAAGCGACACAACTCCTTTCATATACACCTCCTTTAGTCTAATCGCACAGTTTTTTTGTTATGGGAATACAGTGATGACAGGAGCTCACAACACATTGCTTTAAAAGGCGCAGAATTGCATTTCTAACTCATACCTGTCTTTTAATTGAGACCACGAGTTTTCCAGAGGGTTCAATCGCGGACAGAATAGAATAAGGAAGAAAGGTCGTCACTAACGTGTCGGTCAGGTATTCTGACCGTCAGGAAACGCTGAAAGGCTTTAAGGTGAAGTTGGGGATTTTGGAAGCCGCTGGTGTGTCGGCTTCAAGGTACTGACAGACATTATCGAACAAGCGCAAAACCCCGTACTTTGCGACACCCTCCTTAGGGCGGGGAGGATGTCAAGTCCGAAAATAACAGCCTGTTTGAAACAACTACTTCATTTTGACAACCAGCAGGTTGTCATTGCCCTGGACAACAGAGCCCGAAGATTTTTCCAGAGAGGCGACATCGTCCATGTTGGAGATCACAACGGGTGTAATCACACTCTTGGCTTTCTCCTTCAGAAAGTCCAGATCCACTTCAATGACCGGATCTCCAGCCTTGACTTGCTGGCCCTCGCTGGCAATACGCTTGAAGCCCTCGCCCTTTAGCTCGACGGTATCGATACCAAAATGAACAAACAGCTCAACCCCGGTGGGCGTCTCCATGCTGAAGGCGTGATTGGTTTCAAAGATTTTGCCAATCTCACCATCACAGGGCGCTACCATCACGTTGCCAGTAGGATCAATTGCGATGCCATCACCCACCACCTTGTCGGCAAAAACAGGATCAGGTACTTCTTCAATCGGCACAATGTCACCGGTCAGCGGTGCCTTGATCACCGTTCCCTGATCGGCGCTTAGCCCAATGCTTTTCTTCAGAGAGTCAAAAAGGCCCATCGCTTTCACCTTCTACTTCGGACGCGTTTATTTTAGGAGCCCTTGATTAATCTGGCCAGTTGACCCGACTGAAGCTCCCGATTCCTTTCCAGATTAACAGCTGAAGCGACAAACAACAGCAGTTAGAGACCATCTATACGGTGACGATATCCGCTACTTTTAGCAGATGACCATCAATCGCATTGTGCTTACTGATGGCTTTTTCCAGAGGGGTATGGACAATTTTTTGGTCACGAACACCCACCATCACACCACTGACACCTTCACGCAGAGCTTCCACAGAAGCCACTCCAAGGCGACTGGCCAGAACGCGGTCATAACAGCTGGGCTTGCCACCACGCTGAATATGACCGAGCACAGTTACTTTGACTTCATAAGTCGGGAAGTTTTCTTCCACAGCCCGGGACAGTTCAAAGACACCACCGGATTTATCACCTTCTGAAACCACTACGATACTGGATGTTTTCCCGGCTCTGCCACTTTGCTCAAGAGAGCTCATCAATTGATCCACAGACTTTTGATCTTCTGGAATCAAAATCTCTTCTGCACCAGCGGCGATACCGGCATTTAATGCAATAAAGCCTGCATCCCGACCCATTACTTCGATCAGAAACAGACGATTATGAGAGGTTGCAGTATCGCGAATCTTGTCAATCGCCTCTACCACGGTATTCAAGGCAGTATCATAACCAATGGTGAAATCGGTTCCGAAGATATCGTTGTCAATGGTGCCGGGAACACCAATACAGGAAAGACCATGTTCCTTTTCCAGCAGCATGGCCCCGGTGAAGGAACCGTCACCACCTATAACAACCAGTCCATCCAGCCCGGCAGCCCGGGCATTTTTATAAGCAGCAGCCCGCCCCTCCGGAGCACGGAATTCCTGACAGCGGGCAGACTTCAGGAAAGTCCCACCCTGATTGATAATATTGGCCACTGAGCGCGCGTTCATTACTTCCAGGTCGTTATTAATCAAACCTTTATAACCTTCATGAATAGCTACCGGCTCAACCCCGTAAAAGATACAGCTGCGCACTACGGAACGGATGGCGGCGTTCATGCCCGGGGCATCACCACCTGAGGTAAGCACACCAATTTTTTTTAGTTCTGCCATGATCTGCTCGTCTCCTAAATCCCGTCAGGGAATGCATCAGGCATGCTGCCCAGTCAACATGCCCGTATTGACTGAAATTATTTCACAGTAACAATCTGCATGGTGTTGGTGCCGCCTTCAACTTCACAGGACTCACCCTTGGTCAGAATAATACGGTCACCGGATTCCAGCAGGCCACGATCTTTCAGTTCGGCAATAGCACGCTGATTGACTTCGGGGCCGTATTGGCTGCCACTATCAAAAGCGACTGACTCAACACCCCTGTACAGTGCAACGCGACGCTCAGTAGTTTTGTAGCGGGTCAGGGCAAAAATAGGCAGGCTGGTGTTAACACGGGACATCCACAGAGGAGTCGCACCGGTTTTGGTCAGACAAACAATCGCTTTTACACCTTCCAGACGGTTTGCCGCGTGCATGGCTGCCAGCGCAATGGCTGCATCGGTTTCACCGGCATAGGCCTTGTCCAGGCTGCTTCCGGAAATCATTTCAGGATGTTTTTCAGCACCCTGACAGATACGGGCCATAGCCTTGACGACTTCATGTGGACGCTTGCCTGTAGCCGTTTCACCGGACAACATGACAGCGTCGGTGCCATCCAGAACGGCGTTAGCCACGTCAAACACTTCAGCACGGGTTGGCTGAGTGTTGTGAATCATGGACTCCATCATCTGTGTGGCTGTAATGACAGGACGGTTCAGGCGACGGGCAACGTTGATCATCTGCTTCTGAACACCAATCAACTCAGCGTCGCCGATTTCCACACCCAGGTCACCACGAGCAACCATCACCGCATCAGAGGCCCTGATCACTTCTTCCAGCAATTCAAAGCTTTGAACCACTTCTGCACGCTCAATCTTCGACAGAATGGCAGCTGTACCACCGGCTTCACCCAGCAGCTTGCGAGCTTGCTCGACATCAGCCGCACTGCGCACAAAAGACACTGCCAGGAAATCGACACCCAGAGAAGCGGCCAGCTTGATGTCTTCCTTATCTTTCACGGTCAGGGCATCGGCAGACAGACCACCACCGGCCAGGTTGATACCCTTATTGTTGGACAGCTCACCACCATCCAGAGTGGTGGTTACGATGCGTGAACCCTTAATAGTCTTAACCTGCAGGCTCAGACGGCCATCGTCCAACAGCAGTACATCACCTACCTTGCAGTCATTTGGCAGATTTTTGTAGGCAAGACCGACCTGGGTTTCATCACCGGCATCGATGGGCAGCTCGGCATCCAGAACAAATTCCGCATCGTCCGGCAGGAAGATCTTGCCATTCTGGAAACGCCCGATACGAATTTTGGGCCCCTGCAGGTCACCGAGAATCGCAACACTGCGACCCAGACGGGCAGCAATACTGCGAATGCGCTCTGCACGGACACGGTGATCATCAGCGTCACCGTGAGAGAAATTCAGTCGAACAACGTTGACACCGGCTTCAATCAACTTGGTGAGCTGTTCTTCGGACTCTGTGGCAGGTCCGAGTGTGGCAACGATTTTTGTGCGTCTGAGCATGATATCCTCTCGCGAATTCGCCACGAACCGACCCAGCACGATAAAACTGCCTGAAGGGAGAGTCGACCGGGGCATAAATGCCATACGGCAGTTTGATAACAATTTTCAAGTGAGAAACATTTGACGGGTAATCAATAAAAACACCTGCCTTTGTTCCTGCATCTGTTCAATCTTGATAAAGCAACAAAAAGGAGAGTGTGTACCTGAAATGCCAGCATGCCAGTCTGAACCCATTATAGATGGCATGCCAATTTCCCGACATCCGGAAGATGGCTTGAGTGGTTAATCCTCAGCCAGCTTCATATACACCTTCTTCTTTCTGCTGTTTAGTCCCGGACATCCAACGCCCTGCTATGAGAGCATCGGCATCAATCTGAAAAGCCTCACATCACCGAGGCTTTTCAATCACCTGAACTCAGGCACTCAGCAGAGCTTTAGCTGTGTCCAGCATACGGTTGGAGAAGCCCCACTCGTTGTCGTACCAGGACATCACCTTCACCAAGTTACCTTGTACGCGAGTCTGGGTGGCATCAAAGCTGGAAGAGAATGGACTGTGGTTGAAGTCCATGGAAACCAGAGGCTCGTAATTCACGTGCAGTACCTTGCCCATCGCATCGGAAGACTTGGCTGCATTAGCAATGATTTCGTTGACTTCTTCTTTGGAAGTGTCACGACTGGCGACAAAACTCAGATCTACCAGAGATACGTTGATGGTAGGGACGCGAACCGCCATTCCATCAAACTTGCCTTTCAGCTCAGGAACCACCAGACCAACAGCGGCAGCGGCACCGGTAGCAGTCGGGATCATGTTCTGTGCAGCCGCTCGGGCACGATACAGGTCGCTGTGGTATACGTCGCTGAGACGCTGGTCATTGGTGTAGGCATGAATAGTGGTCATCAGACCTTTTTCAATACCCAAAGCATCGTTCAGTGGTTTGGCAATGGGTGCCAGACAGTTGGTAGTGCATGAAGCGTTAGAAATAACGGTCATGTCTGCAGTCAGGGTGTCATGGTTAACACCATAAACGATGGTGGCGTCCACTTCCTTGCCAGGAGCAGAGATGATGACTTTCTTCGCGCCGGCATTCAGGTGAGGTTTGCAAGCTTCCCTGGAACGGAAAACACCGGTGCATTCAAAAACAACGTCCACACCCAGAGCAGCCCAGGGCAGATTAGAGGGATCACGTTCAGAGAATGTCTTGATTTCGTCACCGTTGACAAACAGTGCACCTTCACCTTCTTCAACTTGAGCGTCGAAACGACCGTGTACGGTATCGTACCTGGTCAGGTGAGTATTGATTTTCGCATCACCCAGGTCGTTGATAGCAACAATCTGGAATTCTTCACGACGACCTGCTTCATAGAGCGCACGCAGAACGTTGCGACCGATACGACCATAGCCATTGATTGCGATTTTGATCATGACGTCTCCAATACCCTTAGTCACAGCGGGATAACCCGCTACTTCGATTAGTAGATAGGATTTCCGGTGTAAATTCAGCTTCGTGAAAATACCTAAACCCCTTGTCTTACAAGGGCTCACAGTTTTTTTCAACAATCGACAGAACTAATAACCCTGCCCAACAAACAGTCACACCAAAGGACACTTTTATTCAGGGAGTACAACAAAAGTTATCCATATTAGGCCATCAGGGGTTGACACAGGATTGGAACGACGTTACAAATACGCTCATCAAGACACACAAAGTCGCACACTTGAAAACATCGCCCCCCCAGTAAATCTTTCCTGATGGGTCGTTGTGCACACACAAGGGTGCACAAACAGCCGGATTTCTCTCTACAGACGGCAATCTGAAGGAGAAACCCAGCATATTTCAGCAGTTAACAACACCTGACAACCTACACTCACCAGTGCGCGTTACCCGCTTGTTATCCATCAAACATACCCGAAAACACGTTTCATTCATGTCTTATGGATGACATCGTCCCGATGCATTTGTTCAAACACACCCGGTACGTGATACTTCTTAGAGGATACCCGTAACCGTTTTAGTATTACAGGCATTTTTGCACCAGAAAATATTTCGTCAGTGAACGACTTAATCATCCTGATTGACAACTGATTTATTCCGAAAGACAACCCGGCCGTAGAGGCCGGGCCAGCATAAAGCTTACTTCAATGTAACGATAAACTCTGCCAGGTGTTGTACAGCCTTCTCAGCTCCGTCACCTTCGCCGATGATGGTCACTGTTGAGCCTTGAGTCAGACCCAGGGTCTGCAGTTTGAACAAACTCTTGGCACTGGCCTGCTTGCCACCAGCTTCCAGCTTAATGTCACACTCGAAGGTCTTGGCTTCTTTGACAAACTGAGCAGCCGGACGAGTATGAAGGCCATTCTCAGCAGTAATTACAACATCTTTCTTAAACATATTCGGTCTCTCTGTAACTTGAGCAGAACAAAAGCCGACAAGACATATTGATTCGTTCAGCCAGTGGTGCTAAGCCTAAGTAAACTCCACGCCATGACCCAAGAATCAGCCAGCCTCAACCAAAACGGTATCAGGATTTTCCACTAAACTGCTTCGCAGGCAAGAAAAATCAAAACCTTCTTTGAGCCAGGGCAAAACGGCTATTTTTAGCGCACCACCTACTAGGAGCCTGACCGAGAATAGCGCCCGTAGCGAGGACGGTAGAAAATTGAGGATGAAAATTCGGTTTTGTGAGGAGAATAGCGAGCTATTTGACG